>JAIOJQ010000088.1 GCA_019911865.1 Thermoanaerobaculia bacterium | reverse complement strand
CCGCCGTGGTGGCCGTCGGAGGCTGGCTGCTCTGGCGCGCCCTGCGCGGCGAGGCCACCGGCACCGAAGGTTCGGCGGCCTATCGCGAAGCGCTCGGGGCGCTGGCCACCGGCGACGCCGCCGGCGCCGCCCAGCGGCTGCGCGAGCAGCTCCTCGCCGACGCCGCGGAGCGTCCGGGCTACCTCCCCCACTTCCACTACGGGCAGGCGCTGATCGCGCTCGGGCGTTGCGACGAAGGGCTCAAGGCGCTCGCCGAGTCGGAGCGTCAGGGCGCGCTGGCGGCGAGCCCCGAGGGAGCGCTGCTCGCCGGGCTGCGCAGCCGCTGCACGGCGGCGCCCGACGTCGACGATCAGCTGCGCCCGGTCGAGGATGCGCTCGCTCTGCTCGAGCGGCAGATCTCCGAGATCGACGGTTCACGCACCTCGACGGCTGTCGCTGCGCTGTGGACCGCCCGGCCTCGTCTGGCGGAGGATTTCGAGCGGGCGCGCGCCCTGGTTGCCGAGGCGCGTCAGCTGGCCGGCGAGGCGCGTGCCGCGGGCGATCTCGGCCGCGCATTCGATGCCGCCGATCGCGCCGCCGACGCGCGCGACCGCCTGGCCGGGGTACTGCGGGCGCTCGACAGCGCCGCCGGCGCCGCGTCCGGAACCCCTTGAGCGGGGTCAGCCCCGGCCCGGGGTGAGTACCAGCTCGCCGGCCTCGTGGCCGGCGTAGCGGATCGGCGCCAGTTGCGGTGCCTGCGCCAGGCCGAGCTGCGAGGACTTCCAGGCCACCCGCGCCGCCACCGCCGAGAAGACGTCGGAGGCCGACAGCGGCTGCGGCGCCAGCTGGAGCACCGACAGCAGGGCACGAGCGAAGATCGAGTGGCTGCCGTCACCGCCGGCATCGAGCACCGGCTGGAGGCCCCCCGACGTGAGCACCAGGCGCGACTTCGCGCCCCCCGAGCCGCCCGCCACTTCGAAACCGCTGGCGGCGAAAGCTCCGGCGTAGCAGGAGTCCGAGACGACGAGGATGCGACCCGCCGCGAAAGTGGCGAGAATGCGGGCGATCGCCTCGTTGGGGATCCAGGTCGACGGATCCTCTTCCCGCGCGTCGACCGGCAGCCAGTAGCCGCGGTCGCCCGAGGCCTCCATCCGGCCGTGCCCGGCGTAGTAAACGAGCAGGTCGCCGTCCGGGCCGAGCTCGCGGCCGAGCGCATCGAGCGCCTTTACGGTGTCGAGGAAGGTCGCGTCGAGCAGCAGCGTCGTGCGGTAGCCGAAGCGCTCGGCCAGCACGCGCGCCATCGCCTCCCCGTCGGCGCGCGCGGTGGCGAGCGCCGGCAGGCTGCGGTAGTTGCCGTTGGCGACGATCAGGGCGTGCGCGCGCCGGCGCTCGCCGGTTCGGGTGGCGACGCTGGCCGAGGCGGCGGCCACGGCGGTAGCCGGTGCCGCCGCGGCGCCGACGAACTGCAACTCGGCGGTGGCCTGGCGCCGCGCGCGATCGACCGCGACGAAGCGCATCGCCGACCCCGGCGTCGCCTCGACACGGACGCGGAAGTAGCCGTGCGCGTCGGCTTCGAGCGGCCGGCCGTCGACCAGCAGCGAGGCCAGTCCGAGCGAACTTTCCACCCGGCCGACCACCTCGGTCACGGCGCCTCCGGCCGGCAGGGTGACGATCGACGGACCGCGGGTGACCAGCACGTCCGGGCGGACGAACTGGATCTTCGGCGCCGGGCGTCCCGCGAGGTCGGACGGCCCGAGCGCCGCCAGCATCTCGCCGCTTCCGGTCGCCGCTTCGAGTTCGGCGAGCATCCGCCGGTAGCGATCCTGCGCCGCCTCGAGCTCTGCCACCCGCACCTGCCGCGCCTCGAGTTCCCGGCCGGCGACCTCGACAGCGCCCGCCTCGAACTGGCCGCCGCTGAAAAGAAGGCCGGCGCGCGCGGCTTCGGCCTCGGCGCGGCTGGCCGCGAGCTCGGTCTGCAGTGCCTCGATCTCGCGCTGGGCGTCGAGGTCGGCTTCGCCGGTCAGCCCGGCGGCGCGCCGGTACCAGGCGAGCGCCGCGTGCTCGTCGCGCTCCACCCCGAGCCCCTGTTCGTAGAGCGCGCCCAGGTTGGTCTGCGCCCGCCGGCTGCCGGCCTCGGCGGCGCGCCGGTACCACTGCGCCGCCAGCGCCGCGTCGGCCTGGCCGCGCACGCCCTGCTCCCAGATCTCGCCGACGTTGTTCATCGCCTCGGCATCGCCGGCCTCGGCCTGCGCCGTCCACGCCTGCAGCGCCCAGGCGAGATCCGATGGATCCGCGGCGTGCTCGCCGCCGCGCAGGCCGCACTCGTGCGCCGACATCCGGACGACCCGCCGCGGGGCGGCGAAGCGGGTGTGGCGGCCGAGGCTGCGCACTTTGGCCGGCAGCAGGCAGTCGACGACGAACAGGTCCTCGGGATGGCGCACTTCGCGCTCCCCGGCCGCGACGGGCAGCGGGGACGCCGCGAGCAGGGCGAGCGCGACGACGGTCGATCGGCGGACGGACATGGGACCTCCTCGGGGGCGAGGTGCCGATGATACCCCCCCCGGCGGATCGCGGCGCCGAAGATAGACTGGCGGCGGACGACGAACGATGACGCTCCCCCTCGCCGACGGCGCCGCCCTGCACGCCCTGGCCGCCCGCCTCTACCGGATACCGCGCTCTCTTGCCGGCCCGGGAGTGCGCGAGACGCTGGATGGGCTCGCCGGATTCGCGCCGATCGAGCGCGTCGACCTGCCGAGCGGCACGCCGCTGCTCGACTGGGAGGCGCCGCAGGAGTGGATCCTGCGCTCGGCCACCCTCACCGGACCGGACGGCCGGGTGATCGCCGACGCGGCGGTGCACAACCTGCACGTGCTCAACGCCAGCGCCGGCCACCGCGCCCGGCTGTCGCTCGCCGAGCTGCGCCCCCACCTCTTCTCGCTCGCCGACCGCCCCGACGCCATCCCCTACCGCACCAGCTACTGGCGCGAGAACTGGGGGTTCTGCCTGCCGCACCGGGTGGTCGAATCGCTGCCCGAAGGGGAGTACGAGGTGGCGATCGACGCCGAGCGGGTCGACGGGGTCTTCAGCTGGGGCGAGGCGGTACTGCCCGGCGACAGCGCCGACGAAGTGCTCTTCTCCACCCACGTCTGCCATCCGCAGCTGGCCAACGACAACCTCTCGGGGCTCGTCGTGATGACGGCGCTCGCCGCCGAGCTCGCGGCGCGGCCGCGGCGCCGGCTCACCTACCGCTTCCTCTTCGCGCCGGGGACGATCGGCGCCATCGCCTGGCTGGCCACCCGCCGCGACCGGGTCGGCGCCATCCGCCACGGGCTGGTCACCGCCGGGCTCGGAGATCCGGGCGGCTTCCACTACAAGCGGACCCGCCGCGGCGACACGCCGATCGACTATCTGGTGCCGCGCGCCCTGGCGGCGATCGGCGCCGCACCGACGGTCGAGCCGTTCGTCCCCTTCGGCTACGACGAGCGGCAGTTCAACTCCCCCGGTTTCGACCTGCCGGTCGGCTCGCTCACCCGCACGCCCTGGGGGCGCTACCCGGAGTACCACACCTCCGACGACGACCTCGACTTCATCACGCCGCAGCAGCTCGATGGGGCGCTGGTCGCCTTCCGGGCGATCGTCGACGAGCTCGAGCGGCGCGAGGTCTACGTCAACCTGGCGCCGTACGGCGAACCGCGGCTCGGCCGCCGCGGCCTCTATCGCGAGATCGGCGGCGACGAGGCGGGACGCGAAAAGGAGCTGGCGCTGCTCTGGGTGCTCAACCTCTCGGACGGCATCCACGACCTGCCCGCCATCGCCGAGCGCTCGGGCCTGCCGCTCGCCGCGGTGCGCGACGCCGCCGCGGCGCTGGTCGCCGCGCGGCTGCTGGCGCCCGTCCCCTGAGGTGCGTGTAGACCTTTCGAGCACATTAGCAAGTTCCAGCCGTCAACTTCTGGCCAAATTTGGGCCCTTGGTGCTCCGATAGCAATCCTTGACATGTCGCGACAAGGGGCGTACGTTTCGACCCAATACGCAAGGAGGTCGCGATGTCGTCGAGACGCTGCATGGCAGTACTGTCCATTTTCGCCGTTGCGTTGATGCTGGAGGTGTTCCCGGCAGAAGCAGCGGAGCCCAACTGGCGCACTCGCATCAACCCGCGAAGCGCACCTGGAGCAAGTCAAAAGGCCCCTGGCCAGAAGGTAAAACGCGGGAAGAAGAGAGCGGAGCGCGTGCCAAACACAACGCCAACCGCAGCTGTCGCCAGCGCCAGATCAAGGAAGATCGAGAACACGCTCGACTCCCTGTTGGCTCTTGCTGTCGATCGCTCGAACGAGCGAGCGCCGCGCTCTTCGTCCGAGGAGGCAGTGCGGTCACTAAATTCCCTTGAGGCGATCGTTCGAAATGCGACTACGCCGACGGTTGCGGAGGCCATCCCTGCACTCTGCCGTCCCACCCCTATTGGACTTTGCCTTTATGGCCGATTCATTGTTGCTGGAGTCTGGGAGAACCCTTATCTCGAACCCGGAGTGTTGTACCCGATGGGAGCGATTCAGCTGACTGGCCAATCGGGATACATGTGGTTCCTCTCGCCCGGCAACATGGAAGTGCCTATCAAGATGGTGGATTTCTGCGCGATCGGTCGTGGGGTCGGAGTGTTCGCCGCCGGGCTCTCAGACTTCGGAGTCAGCTTGGGGGTGAGGGATATGGTCACTGGTGTTCAGGTCAATTACATCAATCCTCCAAGGTCGACTTTCAACACAATCATCGACCAAAACACACCCTGGCCGTGCATATTCTGACTTGAGCGGTTAGTTGGCGGTTTGCGCCGTCTGGCGTGAGTGAGCCATTCATTTCCGACTCCGGCGGATTCGGATGGTCCAGTCTTCTGCAAAGATCAAAGAGAAGCTCCCGGGCCGCCGATCTCTCCGTGAGTTCGGCGGCCTTTCATTTCCCGACGAACGCCCTCGTTGTATTCGCTTGCCCCTTACCCGAAATCAAAGTGCCTCAGGCAGCTTTGCCTTATCCGTCGGGTCAGGCATCGTCTCCCATCACGTCCCCTGAGCGGCACCGGCCGCCGGCCGGAGGTTCAGGATTCGGAGTCGCGGCGGCGCGCCGTCGACGGGCGCAGCTCGATGGCCGGGCGGGCGATGACCCGGCTGCCGGCCGGCACGTCGACCGTCACCAGCGCGTGCGCGCCGATGAAGCAGCCGTCGCCGATGGTCACCCGCCCGATCACCGCCGAACCGGCGCCGAGCGTCACGTCGTCGCCCAGACTCGGCATCTCGTCGATGCGGGCGGTGGTCGGCGCGCCGAGGGTGACGTTCTGCATCAGCACGCAGTTGCGGCCGGCCACCACGCCGTTGCCGACCACGATGCCGGTGCCGTGGGAGATGCGCAGACCGGGCCCGAAGCGCGCCGCCGGCGCGATGTCGACGCCGGTGACGAACTGGTTCCAGCGCGCGATCGCCGGGCCGAACACCGGGATGTGCCGCGCCTTGAACCAGTGCGCCAGCCGGTGCAGCACCACCGCCTGATAGCCGGTTTCGAAGCACAGCGATTCGACCACGTACCAGGGGAACGCGCGGGGCTTGATGTCGCGCAGGCGGCGGGTGTCGGCCGCGAGGTTCTCGAACATGGTCGGTTTTCCGCTGCGGCGGTAGGCTAGCAGGGAGCTTCCCGGGAGATCCAGCCATGCGCGAGATCTGGGGCATCGTGCCCGCCGCCGGGCGGGCGAAGCGGCTCGGCCGCGGCCGCCGCGGACCGAGCAAGGAGATCCTCGCCATCGACGCCGGAGGCGCGGTGCCGCGCCTCGCCTGTCAGGACCTCTTCGACAACTTCCGCCTCGCCGGCGCGACGCGGACGCTGGTGCTGCTGCGGCGCGGCAAGTGGGACGTGCCGGCGCGCCTCGGCGACGGCGGCGAGTTCGGCCTGCAGTTCGCCTTCCGCGTCCTCGAGCCGACCCGCGGCGTGCCGTTCACCGTCGCCGCCGCGGCCCCGTTCGTCGAGGACCGGCTGGTCGCCCTCGGCTTCCCCGACATCCTCGTCCAGCCGCGCGATCTGCTCGCCCGGCTGGTGCGCCATCGCGAGGCCAGCCAGACCGACGTCGCCCTGGCGCTCGCCCCGTGCGACCGCCCGCAAGCCTCCGACCTGGTCGAGGTCGACGCGCGCGGCCGCGTGCGCCGCCTCGAGATCAAGCCCGAGCGGACCGACCTGCACTGGACCTGGGCCTTCGCCCTGTGGACGCCGCGCTTCACCCGCTTCCTCGAGCGCTGGTGCAGCGAGTTCAATCCGCGCTCGGCCCGCCTCGGCCGCGAACCGCAGATGGGCGACGTCCTCAACGCCGCCCTCGCCGCCGACCTCGCCGTCTCGGCCCAGACCTTCCCCGAAGCGCGCCTGCTCGACATCGGCACCCCCGAGACCCTCGCGGCGGCGCAGAAGAAATGACGACACTCCACCACGTCGTGTGGTTCGCGGAAGGCTTGTGTTCGAACCGAATGCTGAGAGTTGAAAAGCAAAGGCGAAAGGCGTCCATAGAACGGAAAACAACTGGCGACGCGGATGCGGTTCCGGATCGCTTCGCTGGCGCCGGGCCGGGCAACCCGCAGCTCGCCTCCCGCTGCCGCCTCCTGCCGCTTTCCCTCTTCGAGTCTTTGCCTTGACCGGTGGCCTCGAGCTCAAAGACAAAATCGAAAAGCTTCCATAGAAGGAAAAAAAGGCCGGCGACGCTGTTGCGGTTCGCGATCGCTTCGCTGGCGTCGGGGCGGGCCAACCGCAGCTCGCCTCCCGCTGCCGTCTCCCGCCGCTTTCCCTCTTCGAGTCTTTGCCTTGACCGGTGGCCTCGAGCTCAAAGACAAAATCGAAAAGCTTCCATAGAAGGAAAAAGGCTGGCGACGCTGTTGCGGTTTTCGATCGCTTCGGTGGCGTCGAGGCGGGCCAACCGCAGCTCGCCTTCCGCTGCCGCCTCCTGTCTTTCTCTCTCTGAGTCTTTGCTTTTAACTTTGCTTTTGACTTTGGCTTTGTCGTGACTTGCGGGTTCTTCCTGCGGCTCAGCGCAGGTAGCCGAGTGCCCGCAGGCGCTGGGCGAGTTCGCGGTCGATCGTGGCGCGCTGGCGCGGCAGGCTCGACCGTCGCGCCGCCTCGCCCGCAGCCAGTTCACCGGCGAGCCAGGCGCGGCGCAGCGGCCGGTCCCGACGCACGTCGCGCTGCTCGCCCGGGTCGCTGCCCAGGGCGAAGAGCAGCTCGGGCGGCCGCAGCAGCACCGCCTCGCGCCGGTCGACGCGGATCAGCTTCCACTGCGCCAGCATCACCGCGGCGGCGTGATCCTCGTTGTGTCCGAGAAAGGCGAACGAAGGGCGCGGCGGACGGCGCCCGCCGGCGGCGAGCTCGGCGGCGAGGCTGCGGCCGGGCAACGCCGACGGGATCTCGAGTCCGGCCAGGTCGAGCACCGTCGGCGCCAGATCGATCTGGTCGGCCGGACCGGCCAGTTCGCGGCCGGCGCCGCGCCCGCCGGGGAAGCGGACGACGAACGGGATGCGCAGCTGCTCCTCGTAGAGCGTCCGGCCGTGCGTCCAGCTGCCGTGCTCGTGGAACTCCTCGCCGTGGTCGGAGGTGAGGACCACCGCCGTGTCGTTCTCGAGGCCGAGGATCTCGAGGCGCCGCAGCAGGGCGCCGAACGAGGCGTCGTTGGCCGCGATCTCGGCGTCGTAGAGCGCGCCGATCGCCGGTGCGAGTCGCGCCCCCTCGTCTCCGGCGAGCTTGCCGGCGCGCAGCAGCGTGCGCACGTTGCCGAGCGCCGGGTCGTCGACCTCGGCCGCGAGCCGCTGGCGGAACGGCGCCTCCGGGGTATACGGGTCGTGCGGGTCGCAGGTGTGGACGACGAGGAAGAAGGGCCGGTCGAGCGGGCGTTCGGCGAGCCAGCGGAAGACGACCTCGTTGACCCGCTGCGACGGCACGTGAACGGCCCGCGAGCGCCGCCGCTCGGGCAGGTAGTGAAAGTCGTCGAACCCCTGCCGGAAGCCGAAGCGGGAGACCACGTTGCCGTTGGTCGTCACCATCGCCGTCGCCCACCCGGCGGCCGAGAGGCGCTCGGCCAGCGTCACCACCTCGTCGGGCAGCCGGTCCGCTGCGCCCTCGGCGCGGTGGCTGATCGGCAGCAGGCCGGTGAGCAGCGAGGCCATCGCCGGCCGCGTCCAGCTCGACTGCGCCCGGCCTTCGCGGAGCAGGGTGGCGCCGGCGGCAAAGCGATCGATCTCGGGCGAGGTCGGACGCGGATAGCCGTAGCAGCCCAGCCGGTCGGCGCGCAGCGTGTCGATGACGTAGACCAGGACGTTCGGGGGAGGGTTCGCCGGTGGGGTCTCGACTTCCGCCACCGGCGGCTCGGCGGCCCGGGGTTCGTGCAGGCGCGGCGCCAGCCAGCGAACCGCTGTCCCGCGGTCCTCGGCGAGGGCGCGCAGCCGGATGCGGCGCAGGCGGTGCGGCGCGTCGTCCGCGGTCAGCCGCAGCCGCCCCGCTCCGCCCGCCGGCAGCGAGCGCGCCACTTCGTCCTCCTCCGACTCCCCGGCGACCTCGATGGCCAGTCGGGCGCCGCCCGTGGCCTCGATCCCGTCCCAGGCGAGCCAGCTGCCCCCGGGCAGCTCGAGCGCCCACTCGAGTGCCTCTCCCGCCGCCAGGTCGATGGCGCGCGCCAGCGGTTCGGGCGGTTCGCTCGCCGGCGCTTCGCCGTCCGACAGCCGCAGAACCTCCCAGGCCACCGCCCGGGCCAGCTCGCCGTCAGCCCGGAAGGACCGGCCGTAGGCGAGCTCGATCCGGTTCTCGCCCGTCTGCCAGAGGCCGCGCGCGACGTCGAACTCGAGCCGGCTCGGCCGGTCGGACACCAGCCGTCTGCCGACCTCGCCGCCGTTGACCGAAACGGTGACCTCCTGCGGCGGATCGTCGCCGAACGCGTAGGACCAGCCGCGCAGCGCCAGGCGGCGCGCCCGCGGCTCGGCGACGTCGATCACCAGCGTCGAGCGTTCGCCGAGGCCCCAGACGTAGGTGGCCTCGCCGCTGGTCTCGTCCGGACCCCAGCCGGTGCCGAGGTGCCGCCGCGCCCCGGGGGCGCCGAAATCGATCGTCGCTTCGTCGCGGATGCGGTCGGCAAGCGGCAGCAGGCTGGCGAGATGCCGCGCCGCCGTGGGCAGCGGCGGCTCGGGGCGGGCGCACGCCGCGAGCAG
>JAIOJQ010000087.1 GCA_019911865.1 Thermoanaerobaculia bacterium | reverse complement strand
CCAGGGCCCGTTCGAGCGCCGCGCGGGCGCCGGCGAGGTCCCCCGCCGCGAGGCGACCGGCGCCGAGATTGGCGGCGGCGTCGGGGGCCGCCGGTTCGAGCGCGGCGGCGCGCTCGAGCAGCGGCAGGGCGGCGGCGAGATCGCCGCGCTTCGCCGCGAGGGTGCCGAGGTTCATCGCGGCGAGAAAGTGGTCGGGCGCCGCGGCCAGGGCGGCGGCGTAGTGGTGCTCGGCGGCGGCGCGGTCGCCGCGCTCTTCGGCGAGGCGGCCGAGGTTGAACTCGACCAGGTCGGTGCGCGGCCGGTGGTCGGCCAAATGCGGCAGCGCCCAGACCGCGACGACGAGGCCGGTCCCGAAGAGAGCGGCGCTCCGGCGGCCGGCCCGCAGCGTGCGCCCGAGTTCGACCAGCGGGATCGCGGCGAGCACCAGCAGGCCGGGGATCGCCGGCAGCCGGTAGCGCGAAAAGAGGAAGAAGGCGACCGTCGCGAGGAGCCAGCCGAGCTCGAAGGCGAAGACCGGCGCCAGAGCGGCGAGGTCGCGGCGGCGCCGCCCGAGAATCAGCAGCAGGACGCCGGCGCCGGCGAGCAGCGCCACCGCGGTGAACTCGGCGAGCGGCAAGGCGAGGACCGGTGAGCGCCGCTTCGTCCACTCGTAGTCGACCGCGTCGGGCCATTCGTAGCCCGACAGGTAGAGGCCGAGCTTGCGCAGCGCGAGGCGGGCGAAAGCGAGCGGCTCGGCGCGCCCCCAGGCGAGCGACCGATCGAGCCAGAAGCGGGAGACCTCGGCGCCGGTGAGAGGGCGTCCGACCTCGGCCTCGGCGATCCGCCGCGGCTCGGCACGCTCGAAGGCCGGGATCTGGCGCCCCGGCGCGAGCGGCCGGTACGTGCCGTCCGCCTGTGCGTTGTTGCCGATCCAGAAGTTCACCCCGCCCTGGAAAGTCGTCGGCAGGAAGCCGCCGCCGAGCGCCGCGTTGCGCGCCGCCACCGGCGTGAGCACCAGCGCCAGTCCGACGAGCAGCGCCGCGGTCCGGCCCGCCGAACCCCTCAGGTCCCCCCGCCGCCACGCGAGCGGCGCGAGAAACGGCACCAGCAGCAACGCGTTCTCGCGCAGCAGCACCAGCAGACCGAGCAGCACCCCCGCGAGAAACGCAGTCCGCAGAAATTCAGTCAAAGGCAATTTCCGGCCCCCTGGCGGCTTCGCCGCCGCGGCGTGGTCGAGGCTGGAAATTGCCTTTGACTGAATTTCTGCGGTCAACTTCGCCAGGGTGAGGAGGAGGAGGGAGGTGAGGGCGACGGCGGGGCCCTCTTTGAGCAGCTGGACGTCGTGGAAGAGGAAGGGGCCGTAGAGGGCGCCGAGGGCGGCGGCGAGGAGGCCGTGCGGCGCACCGAGCATCCGGTCGGCGGCGCGGGCGAGCGCGGCGAGCCCGGCGACGGCGAGGGCGATCTGCAGCAGGTAGACGGCGTCGAGCGAGTGGCCGGCGAGGCGATAGACGAGCGCCAGGAGGTACGGGTAGAGCGGCGCCTGGAAGAACGGCTCGCTTCCCCACCAGTCGCCGCCGGCGATCGCCTGCGCCCAGCGGTCGTACTCCTGGCTGTCCATCGCCAGCTGGGCGAAGAACGGCTCGTCGCGCACCGCCCACCAGTGCGCCAGGCGCAGACCCGCGGCGAGGATGAGGACGAACGCCATTGCGCGGTTCCAGCGGCCGTCCCGATTCATCGGGGCGGCCGCGTCACGGGATGCCCGGCAACCGGGCGTCACGGGTGCCGAGGTCGAGCAATGAATCGACTGGGGCGAAGGCATCGGTGAGAATCGGGGAGGTCGACAGGTCGACCTCCCCGGTCCAGCGCGACCGCGCCACCCGCTGATAGCTCCGCGCAGCGCCCAGCCGTCGATCGAGTTGCCGTCCGCTCTCCTCCAGCTCCGAATCCGGCGGCAGTGGGCTCCGTGAGGCCACGATCAGGAAATTGCCCGAGTCGGGCAAGGAGAAAACATCGACTTCCGGGAAGACCGCCACCACGGTGCGCAGAATGGCGCGTGCGAACGGCTGCGTAATGTGCGAGGCGATGTTGATCTCGACAATTCCTTCCGGAGAGAGACGCTCGGACAGCAACGCGAAGAACTCCCGCGTTGCCAAATGGAACGGCACCGCCTGCCCGACGTAGGTGTCGCAGTAAACGATGTCCCAGGTGCGTTCCGAGCGTGCCAGGAAGCGCCGCGCATCCTCGACCTCGACCTCGATCGCGGAATCCAGTGCAAACCACTCGCGGGCGAGGTCCCCCACTGCCGGATCGATCTCGGCGTAAATTACCTCGAGCCCGGGTCGCAGCTGGCGCAGCAGTGTGCCCGCGCTACCGGTGCCGAGGCCGAGGCCGAGCATGGTGCGGGCATGCGGACGAGCCAGCAACGCCACCGCGGCACCATGCACGTAAGTGAGCGCCGGTCCGCCATCGTCGATACGGACCGCACCATGTCGGATTCCATCCGAGATCAGAGCGCGAACGCCCGCTTCCTCGCGCACTATGAGCGTCTGGTACGGCGTGATGCGCTCGGCTCGCACGGCTTCCGAGGTCTGTCCTAGCTGCGGCGCGATCCACGCTACGACGGTCACTGCGAGGGCCAACAGCGCCGGGACCGCTCGGTCGAAGCAGAGCAGTGCCCCCAGCGCCGTAACCGAGACCAACCACGCCAGAATAGTCGACAGGTTCAGTTGCGGCACGAGTACGAAGGTGGCGGCCAGCGTGCCCACCAGGCTGCCGAAGGTCGACAGAGCGAACAGACGACCCGCCACGCCGCCGAGCCCCAGCGGGTCCCGGCCGGTCAGTCGCACCGCGAACGGCGATACCGAGGCCAGCGCGGCCGTCGCCGGACCGAACAGGATCGCCACAGCGAGCAGCGTTCCGACCGGGCTACCGCCGGTCGCCTCGCCGAGTTCGATCACCGTCGTCCGTCCTATCGATGCCGTCAGGCCCTGCACGGCAGCCGACAGCAGGAGGACCCAGCCGAGGACCTCGAGGCGGGGCCGTGCGTCCGCGAGCTTGCCGCCGGCAACGTAGCCGACCGACATCGCGGCGAGGAAGACTCCAATGATCGACCCCCAGACGTAGACGCTGTTGCCGAAGGCCGGCGCCAGGAGTCGGCTGGAGACGATCTCCAGCGCCATGAGAGTGGCAGCTGGAAGGAAAACCACACCAAGAAGCCGCAAGCGCAGCCAGATTCCCGTGTCGTTGGACATCGTCGGCTCAGGTCGTCCAGAAGTCACGTACCGCGGCCACCACCGCTTCCGCTTCGGTCAGCTCGAGCTCGGCGAACATCGGTAGGCATAGCACTTCGCGCGCCACCTGCTCGGCGACCCGCATCGGCTCCGGCGCCGCGCCACCGCGAATCGCCTCGATGGCGGGCTGCCGGTGAAGCGGCGACGGGTAGTGGACCGACGAGCCGACGCCGCGCTGGCGCAGGAAGGCCATCAGCTCGTCGCGCCGCGCGGTGAGGATCGTCATCTGGTGCACGACGCACTCGTCGCCGGGGTGATCGACCGGCAGCCGCACGTCGCCGACCCCCGCGAGCCCCTCGGCGTAGATCCGCGCCAGGGCGCGGCGGGCGGCGTTGTCGGCGTCGAGCGTTGCGAGGCGCAGGTCGAGTACCGCCGCCTGCAGCGCGTCGAGGCGGCTGTTGGTGCCGATGGCGACGTGGTGGTAGCGCCCGTCCTGGCCGTGGTTGGCGATGCGCCGCGCCCGAGCCAACAGCTCCGGGTCGCGCCCGGAGAGGGCGCCGGCGTCGCCGAAGGCGCCGAGGTTCTTGGTCGGATAGAAGCTCCAGGCGGCCAGCTCGCCGAGCGTCCCCACCCGGCGGCCGCGGTAGCGCGCGCCGTGCGCCTGCGCCGCGTCCTCGACCAGCCAGAGGCCGCGCGCCCGGCAGAGCTCGCCGAGCGCGCCGGCATCGAACGGCCGGCCGTAGAGGTGGACGCCGATGACGCCGACGGTGCGCGCGGTCACCCGCCGCGCGGCATCCGCCGGGTCGAGATTGAGCGTCTCGGGCAGCACATCCGCGAACACCGGCGTGCCGCCCGCCAGGACCACCGCTTCGGCGGTGGCGAAGAAGCTGAAGGCGGGGACGATCACCTCGTCGCCGGGCGCCAGCCCCAGGGCGCGCAGCGCGACGACCAGCGCGTCGGTGCCGTTGGCGACCCCGATCACCCCGGGCACATCGAGAAAGGCCGCGAAGGCGCGCTCGAACTGCTCCACTTCGGGACCGAGGACGAAGGCGTTGGCATCGAGGATCGCCTGCCAACGGGGCGCCAGGCGGTCGGCGATGCGCCGGCGGGCGCGCGAGAGGTCGAGGTACGGAATGGCGTTCATGGGCGCGGAGTCATCCGTTGCGGAGTGCGGGTCCAGGGGGTGGCGTAGACGACGAGCTCGTCCCCCCCCATCGCGACGTTGTCGGGGATCGGGAAGCGCTCGAGCACGGGGAAACGCGCCGGATCCCCTTCGAGCAACGGGAACCAGCGCGGGTAGAGGACGATGTACTCGGGGCGTACCTCCTCGAGCCAGAGGCGCAGCGCCTGCGGCCACGGCAGGCCGTGCTGGCGTGCCATCCGGTCGAGGAAAATGCGCCGCTCCGGCGAGGCGATGCCGGCCAGGTCGACGATCGGGTTGGGCAGCCGGTACTTGATCACTCCGATGTCGCACAGGCCGAGCAGCGCGTCCGGCGGCACGTTGGCCGCCAGCCAGCGCGCCGCGAGGACGTCGGAGTCCTCGACGTTCTGCCGTGCCTGGAGAAAAACCGCCACCCCGTTGCGGGCGCGCGGTACGAGCGGCAACAGGAAGAGCAGCAACGCGAGCGGCGTCGCCAGCGGCAGGCGCAGGCGGCCGATCGACAGGCTGCGCAGGCGGTCGGTTCCCGGCAGGTCGAGGGCCAGCACACCGAGCAGCACGAAGGCCGGCAGGAGCGGATAGAAGTAGCGGCCGAAGTTGCCGACCAGCAGCTCGCGCCCGGACGACAGCGTCGCCAGGGCGAGCGGCATCGTTGCGGCCCAGGCGGGCAGCAGCAGCCCGCCGTCGCGAGGCGTGCCGAGCCGGGCGAGCAGGAGCAGCGCCCCCCCGGCGGCGAGCAGCACCGGCAGCGGCTGGCTGCCGAGCAGGAAACCGAGAATCTTGTTGACGTGGCGCCCTTCGGGCAGCCAACCGCGCGGCCCTTCACTCTTGGCAGCGAGGGTGGTCGGCGCCGGCGACCCGGAGATCACTTCGTTGGCGAGCGCCATCGGCGCGACGAGGAGGGCCGCCAGGGCGAGCCCGGCGAGCGCCCGCCGCGCGCCGTCGCGCGACAGCGCGAGCCCGGACGACGCGCCGACGATGACGCGGTCGAGCGCGGCGAGGATCGGCAGCAGGATCCCCTCCGGACGAGCGAGAGCGGCGAGGCCGAGCAGCAGGAAGGAGACGGGTGGCCGCGGCGGCCCGGCGAGATCGGCGCGCCGCTCGCCGACGTGCGCCGCGATGCCCGCC
>JAIOJQ010000007.1 GCA_019911865.1 Thermoanaerobaculia bacterium | reverse complement strand
GGCGCGCGAGCGGCCGCACCGCGGAGAGCTCGAAGCGGTCGGCGAGCTGGTAGCGGGCCAGGTGCTGGCGCACCGCCTCGCCCCGTCCGGCCGGCAGCCGCAGGCTGAGCGCCGCGTCGCCGGCGAGCAGGTCGAAGTCGGCCAGCACCTGCCCCTTGAGGCCGGTGACGAAGCCGCGCGCCGCGCCGCCGCTGGCCAGGGCCTTGACGTCGCAGGTCACGTAGCCGTGGAGGAAGCGGCGCGCGTCGGGCCCGGCGAGGTCGAGCCGCTCGGCCGGCGGCGCGGCTCCCACCGCCGCCCCCCGGCGCAGGGCTTGCAGCTCTTCCCGCGATGTCCGCGCGAACGGTTCCCCGAGCGTCATCCGAGCGACGGTATCATCGGCCGATGCGCCGCTGGCCCGCCCTCGTCCTCGCCCTGCTGTGCGGCGCCGCCGCGGCGCAGTCGCCGACTCCCGCCACGCCCCGCTTCGGCGAGCGCGTCGAGGTCGACGTGGTCAACGTCGACGTCCTGGTGACCGACCGCGACGGCCGGCCGGTGACCGATCTCGGGCGCGCCGACTTCGAGCTGCGGATCGACGGCGTGCCGGTGCCGATCGAGTATTTCGCCGCGCCGGAGGCGGAGGTCGCCCCGCCGGCCGGCCCGTTGCTCGCCCCGATCGCGCCGGCCGGGCCGGGATCGACCCCGGCGCCGCCGCCCGCCGCGCCGCCGCCACCCGAGGCGGGCCACCTCTTCGTCTTCGTCGACCAGAGCGCCCTCGAGTGGAAGGCCTCGGACACCATCGTCGAGGAGATCCGCGAGTTCCTGCTGGCGCGCGCCGGCCGCGACGATCGCATCCTGGTCGCCAGCTTCGCCGACACGCTGCGCATTCTCAGCGACGCCATCGGCGACCGAGCGGCGATGCTCGCCGCCCTCGACGAGGTCGACCGCCTGCGCGGCCGCGGCACCCGGGTCGCCTCGACCCGCACGCTGCTCGAGCGCGAGGTGCGCAACTTCGGGTTGTCGTTCAGCGTCTCGCCGGAGCGCGAGCGGGCCTTCATCGAGGCCGAGACGCAGCGGCTCAAGCACGAGATCGAGCAGTACGGCCGCGAGGAGCTCGACCGCCAGCGCCGCTCGATCGCCGCCCTCGAGCAGTGGATCGGCGTCCTGGCGGCGCTCGACGGACACAAGTCGGTGCTGCTGGTCACCGCCGGCTACACCGCCTCGCCGACGGCGTTTCTCTCCGCCATGCTGCAGGCCAAGCGCGGCCAGGTGCTGCGCAGCGGCTTCGACGGGGTCGACCTGATGGAGGCCGAGGGCAACAACATGCTGGTCCGCTTCGAGGCGATGCTGCGCGCGGCGCAGAACGCCCGTGTCTCCTTCTACACGATCACCCCGCGCACGCCGCCGGTGGCGCAGAATTCCGCCGAGTTCGGCAGTCTCGGCCGTGGCGTGGCGCGGCCGGCGCCGCGCGACCTGACGCTGATCGAAGCCGCTTCGAGCGTCGCCCGGCTGGCCAAGGCGACCGGCGGCGCGTCGCTGTTTCTCGACGCCGGGCTGTCGCGCGAGCTCGAGCGGGTCGACCGCGACCGCGCCGGGGCCTACTCGCTCGGTTTCCCGGTCGGGCCGGAGGCGGGGGATGGCGATCACCGGATCGAGGTGACGGTGCGGCGGCCGGGGCTCGAGGTGCGCCACCGCGAGAGTTTCCGCCGCCTCTCCCTCGGCGAGCAAGCGGACCAGGAGGTCGCGGCGGGCGCCACGCTCGGCGCCGCGGCGGCCAGCTTCCCGGTGGCGCTCGAGCTCGCCGACCCCGAGCCCGAGCGCGGCAAGGCGCACTCGGTCGGGATCACCGTCCGCATCCCGATCGCCGGCCTGGCGCTGCTGCCCGAGGGGGAGACCTGGGTCGGCCGCCTCGAGGTGCGGGTGGCGCTGCGCGACGACCAGGGCTCGGTGCGGGTCGCGGCGCCGACGGCGATCGATCTGCGCATCCCCGACGCCGAGCGCGCCGAAGCGCTCGCGGGCAACTGGGCCCACCGCGCCGACCTGCGCCTCGCCTCCGGCACCCACCGCGTCGCCGTCACCGTCACCGACCTCGTCGCCGGCCTCTACTCCACCGCCACCGCCACCGTCGTCGTCCCCGCAGGCGACTGACCACCCCCGCCGGCCCACCGCCGGCGAGCGTGTCCGGCTCGTTCATCTGTCCGCCGAAACGGGGCCAGCCCGGCGATTGCGCAGGCCCGCAGTCGCTCACGGGTGACAGCGCAGCGGTCGGGCGAGTCCCGCAGGGAGCGCGGTTTTGTCAGCTGCGCTGACTCCGTGCGACCGGAGGGACTTGCCCGACCGCGGAGCGGCAGACCGGCACGAACGCCGGATCGTCGCGACGGGTGGCGGATCCGCTCCGCCGGCCGGTGTGCCGCTCCGGTCGCACGGAGTCGATGGAATCGACAAAACCGCGCTCCCTGCGCAGCACTCCGGCCGGCTGCGCTCGACGGAGGGTGAAAACTCCCGGCACTGGATTCCACGAGCGACAGCGCAGCGGTCGGGAAAGTCCCGCAGGGAGCGCGGTTTTGTCAGCTACGCTGACTCCGTGCGACCGGAGGGACTTGCCCGACCGCGAAGCGGCAGACCGGCACGAACGCAGGATCGTCGCGGCGGGTGGCGGATCCGCTCCGCCGGCCGGTGTGCCGCTCCGGTCGCACGGAGTCGATGGAATCGACAGAACCGCGCTCCCTGCGCAGCACCCCGGCCGGCTACGCTCGGCGGAAGGTGAAACGAGACGGCTATCGTTCACCAGCGACAGCGCAGCGGTCGGGAAAGTCCCGCAGGGAGCGCGGCTTTGTCAGCTACGCTGACTCCGTGCGACCGGAGGGACTTGCCCGACCGCGAAGCGGCAGACCGGCACGAACGCAGGATCGTCGCGGCGGGTGGCGGATCCGCTCCGCCGGCCGGCGTGCCGCTCCGGTCGCACGGAGTCGATGGAATCGACAGAACCGCGCTCCCTGCGCAGCACTCCGGCCGGCTGCGCTCGGCGGCAGGCAAGCGACGCCCACAGGCGTTCACGAGCGACAGCGCAGCGGTCGGGCAAGTCCCGCAGGGAGCGCGGTTTTGTCAGCTGCGCTGACTCCGTGCGACCGGAGGGACTTGCCCGACCGCGGAGCGGCACACCGGCCGGCGGAGCGGATCCGCCACCCGCCGCGACGATCCTGCGTTCGTGCCGGTCTGCCGCTCCGGTCGCACGGAGTCAGCGTAGCTGACAAAACCGCGCTCCCTGCGGGACTTTCCCGACCGCTGCGCTGTCGCTCGTGGACGGCTGCTCCCGCGCGCCACTGTCGGCTGTTACTGGATCTCGATCGTCGCCAGGGCAGTGGAGAGCAGGCCGGAGCCTTCGTCGGTGACCACGACCGCGATGCGGTGGGAGCCGGCAGGAAGCCGAAGTTCTGCGCGGTGGACCCACTGGCGGACGAGAGCCTCCTCGAGGTCCGCGGTCGGGATCCGGATGTCGATGGGTGCCGTCTGGCTCACTCGCAAATCGCCGTCGGCTTCCCGAAGTGCGACCTGCAGAAGAAGGCGGCCCGAGCGCCCAGCGTCGTCGGGAATGAGCGCGAGATCACCGAGGGGGAGGCGCACGGCGAACGGAAGAATCCATTCCCTACCTCGCGCCGAGTCCTGCTTCGGCTCGCCCAGTTCGAGGGCGATGTCGAATGCCTCACCGGCGGCTCCCAGCGCGGCAGCTGCGGTCACCGCCTGGGACGTCAGCTCGGGAAGCGACTGCCGGCGGAAGTTCTCGCGGTGGCGCGCTTCGGCATCCGGTCGGCGCACCAGCACCTCAATCTGGTGATCGCGGTGGCCGGCCTCCGGCCCGACGGGGAAGCCGAGCGAATAGACTGCAGCACCGTCCTCGTCGACCCGGACCAGCCGGTCGGAGAGTCCGTCGTCCACGTACAGGGCCTGGCCTCCCGTTGCGTGCGCGATCTGCCGGATGCTCGTCGACTGCTCGACAAGTCCGATATCGCGCGGTGGAACTCTCTCGTTATGACGCCCGAGGCTCGGAAACTCGGCGGAATTCTGCATGACCGGCGACGTGCGGGGCGCGATGGTGTAGAACGCGACGCGTGCGTTCTGGGCGGTGCGCAACATCGCCTGGAAGCGAGTGTTCAACTCGGCGGCCGTGGCATCCATGGCATCGGCGCCGCTGAAGTCGGAACGATTTGACCGGCGACCCCGCTTCATCTCGAGCAAAGCACTCAGGAATGCGGTCGGTGAGCTGGTGTAACCGGCTGTCGCGAACAGCACCGCCTTGCGCCCATCGAGCGGCGAAAGTGCGTCGACGAAGTGTTGCAGGGCGTCCAGCGACCGCTGCTGGCGGTCGAGTTCCTCGCGGCCATACTGTTCGATCTCGTGCTTGAGGCGGTTGATCTGCTGAGTCAGATAGTTGCGGGCACTGGCTGACTGAGAGCGGAGACCCTCGGGGCTGGCGCCACGGACCTGCGCCTGCCCTGCCGCATCCTCGAGGTCCACGTAGCGGTCGAACGTGCGGATGTCGCGCTCGAGATAGTTGCGCGTCGAAGCGATCCGGGTTCCGCGCCCGCGCATCTTCTCGATCTCGTCGATTGCGGCAAGGATCTCGTCACGCCCTGAAGTACCGTCGGCGAGGATCCTCAGGTCGTCGGTGAACGCGGCGATGAAGACCTGCTCCCCCGCGTCGACTCGCGGCAGCAGGTACTCCCGGATTTCCTCGATGATCTGCTTCGACGTATGCCATTCGAGCGCACTCTGGTCGACGAAGACAACGAGTGAAGTGGGTGTTGATGGGCCGGCGGGCGGCGCGACCGGCGGCACGTGGTGTCCGATCGTCTCCGGCGCTGCGGCTCTATCAGTTGGCTCGCCGGAGAGCGGCAGATCCCCGGAGATGGCCGCGGGAGCCGCGAAGTATTGAATGGCGACCAGTTTGCCGTCGACTCGAAGCTCGAAATCGTCGGGGCCGATGTCGAGGATCGGTCGTCCCTCGCGATTGGTTACCACGACATCGACGTTGACGACCTCGACGTCGACCCGCTCGCCGAACCGGGCCGTGGCGGGCTCGTCGGCGCCGGCCGGAGGCAGCGACAGCAGCGCGAGCGCCACGGCTGAGAGGGGGATTCGCAGCTGAGCCAGGTGCATGGCGCCTACCCATGCAAATTCTGGACCGAGGGGTGACACGGGTTGACCGGCGGGACGGACCACCCGCCGCCGAGCGCAGCCGGCCGGAGTGCTGCGCGGGGAGCGCGGTTTTGTCGATTCCATCGACTCCGTGCGACCGGAGCGGCACACGGGTCGGCGGAGCGGATCTGCCACCCGCCGCGACGATCCTGCGTTCGTGCCGGTCTGCCGCTTCGCGGTCGGGCAAGTCCCTCCGGTCGCACGGAGTCAGCG
>JAIOJQ010000086.1 GCA_019911865.1 Thermoanaerobaculia bacterium | reverse complement strand
GCCGGCGGCGGCCGCGCTGCCGGCTCCCTCCGGCGCCCCGGCCGGCGCCACCTGTCGGCCGTCCGCGGCGGGGGCGACCGCGTAGCCCTCAGCGGCGGCGAGCAGGTCGCGGGTGAGTTGGAGTGCGCCGGCCTTGTCGAGCGGCCGGTTGCCGTTGCCGCACTTCGGGCTCTGCACGCACGCCGGGCAGCCGCTCTCGCAGGGGCACCGGTCGAGCAGCTGCTCGACGCGGCGCAGCAGCTCGGGCAGCTCGCGCAGCGCCCGGCGCGCGATGCCGACGCCGCCGGCGTGCGCCTCGTAGACGAAGATCCCCGGCCCGCCGAGCTGCGGGTGGACCGCGAGCGAGATGCCGCCGAGGTCGTTGCGGTCGCACAGGACGAGCGACGGGAGCAGCCCGATGGCGGCGTGCTCGAGCGCGTGCAGCGAGCCGAGCAGGTTGTCTCCGCGCGCCTCGGCGCGCGTTGCAGCGTCCGCCGGCGCGCTGATCCACAGGCCGTGCGGCTCGGAGACGACCGGCGGCAGGTCGAGGCTCTGCCGGTCGAGCACGTCGAGGCCCTGACTGCGCCGGCGCTCGAAACCGATCGTCCGCTCGGTCACCCGCAGACGGCCGCTGCCGCCGCGCAGGCCGCAACCGGCGATCGTCTCGAGCTCCTCGAGGATCTCGGTCTCCTTCTCCGCCAGCGGCGAGGTGTACCAGTCGACGTCGACCCGCTCGGCGCGCACGCGACGGCCGGGCAGGTCGAGCTCGACCACCGCCCAGGGGCGGCCGGCGTGCAGGTAGATCGCCCCCGGGTGGCATTCGCCGAAGACGCGCGCTCCGTCGACCGTGCCGATGGTGGCGCCGCTCGCCGCCTCGACGATGGCGAAGCCGCCGCCGGTGCCGCGCAGCGAGACGTCGCGCCAGGGCCGGCGAGCGAGGGCGATGAGGGTCTCGCTGTCGGCGCCGCGCGCCAGCCTGCCGTCGCGCAGCAGCTCGCCGACCACCGGCGCGAAGCGGGCGAGCAGCTCGCCGTCGGCGGCGAGGTCGAGCGGCCGTTCGGCGGCGGCACAGACGAGGTGCTGCGCCGCCACCAGCTCGTTGTCGGGATCGACCAGCAGCTGCTCGCAGGGACGCCCGACCAGCTGGTGCGGATGGTCGAGCAGCCACTGGTCGAGGGCGTCGGGCAGCGCCAGCAGGACGGTGATCGAGTCGCGCCCCGAGCGGCCGACCCGCCCCGAGCGCTGCCAGGTCGCCATGACGCTGCCCGGATAGCCGACCAGCACGCAGGCGTCGAGTCCGCCGACGTCGATTCCCATCTCGAGCGCCGAGGTGGAGATCACCCCGTCGAGCTCGCCGGCGAAGAGGCGGCGCTCGATGTCGCGCCGCTCTTCGGGCAGGAAACCGGCCCGGTAGCTGCGCACCCGTCCGGCCAGCTCGCGGTCGCGCCGCTCGAGCCAGGTCCACAGCAGCTCGGTGATGCGCCGCGCCTTGGTGAAGACGATCGTCTTCTGGCCGCCGCGGACGAGCTCGCCGAGGGTTTCGAGCGCCGCCGTGTAGGGGCTCGCCGCCGGGCGGACGAGCAGGAAGTGGCGCGCCTCGCGCGGCGCGCCCTCGGGGCGCGCAGCTGGCGGCCGAGCCGGCCGAGCACGTGATGGAAGTGACAGCCGAAGATGCCGCGGTAGGTGTGCAGCTCGTCGAGCACCACCCACTTGAGGTCGCGCAGGAACTCCTCCCACGCCGCGGCGTGCGGCAGCAGGCCGAGGTGGAGCATGTCGGGGTTGGTGATCAGCACCCGCGGCGGCTTGCGGCGGATGCGGGCGCGCACGTGTGCCGGCGTGTCGCCGTCGTAGATCTCGCAGCTGGCGCTCTGCGCATCGAGCCCGGCGGCGGCGGCGAGGGCGTTCCAGCGGGCGCGCTGGTCCTGGCCGAGCGCCTTGAGCGGAAAGAGGAAGAGGGCGCGGCCGGGGCCGCCCCGCGCCGCCTCTTCGAGCACCGGAAGCTGGAAGATCAGCGACTTGCCCGACGCGGTCGCGGTGGTGACCAGGACGTTCTCGCCGCGCCGCGCCGCGTCCACCGCCGCCGCCTGGTGACTCCACAGCGACTCGATGCCGGCGCCGGCGAGCGCCGCGGCGACCGGCTCGGCGAGCGGCGGGTCGAGTCGGCCGCAGCGGGCCGGCTCGGCGTCGAGGCGCAGTTCGGCGA
>JAIOJQ010000085.1 GCA_019911865.1 Thermoanaerobaculia bacterium | reverse complement strand
CGCCGGCGTCGCGGTCGAGCTCGCGCTCTCGCCGGCCGGCGGCGAAGTCGTCGGCGACCGCGGCCTGCCCGAGCGGGCGCTGCGCAATCTGCTGGCCAACGCGGCGCGCGCCGAGCGCGACGCCGGGCGGAGCGGGCCGATCGAAGTGGCGCTCGAACCGAGCGGCGACGGCTTCGAGATCCGCCTCGACGACCGCGGCCCAGGCCTCCCCGCGGCGGTCCGCGAGCGGCTCTTCGAGCCCTTCGCTTCGGGTCAGCCGGGGGGCGCCGGCCTCGGTCTCGCGCTGGCCCGCCGCATCGTCCTGCTGCACGACGGCGAGCTCGCCGTCGGCGACCGCCCGGGCGGCGGCACCCGGGTCCGCCTCTGGCTTCCGGCTGGCGAGATCGCTACCTGAAGTAACCGCGCCGCTGGAATCTCGCCTTCGGCCGACGCCGGGGCGATTCCGACAACTCTCTTTTCTGCAGACACTTGTCCGACCTCCAGCCGCCACCGGCTCGGGCGGCACCTCTCTTGCGAGCCCGAATCGCAACACCAGCGGTCGACGTCCCCGGGGAGGCCCGCGGATTTCCAGCACCGACGGCACTGGCGAGGAGGATTGCGCATGCCCGAAAGTACGTCCCGAGCGGCCAGCCAGCGGGGCCGGGCCCAAGCCGGCTTCTCACTCATCGAAACGCTGATCGCGGCGGCGATCCTGCTGCTCATCCTGATCGGCATCCTCCCCCTGTTCGAGCGCTCGCGCATGAACCTGATCCAGGGCTACGACGCCTCGCGCGTCTCGAACGCCACGATCGAGAACTCCGAACGCCTGCTCTCGCTCCCCTTCAACAGCTTCCTGACCAACGTCGTCGACGACGCGGGCGGCGCCGCGCTGATGACCCAGCGCACCGACTTCTGGCTGCTCGAAGGGGATACCTGGGCCGACACCGTGCCGGCCAGCGACCGCGCCCAGTTCACGCGCACCACGACGATTCAGCAGTACAGCGTGGGGGACGCCACCGACGACGACCTGTTCATCTTCGAGACGCCGCGCGACAGCACGACGCAGGCCAATCAGATCCACATGAAGCGCATCCTCACCGACGTCGTCAACCCGCGCCTCGACGGCCCGGCGGCGACCTTCCGGATCGTCGCGGTCCACACCTACTGAGGAGCGGCTGATGACCCGAAACTCCCGACGCCCGGCGGAGGCCGGCTTCACCCTCATCGAACTGCTGCTGGCGCTCATCGTCGCCGCCGAGGTGATCGTCGCGGCGGCGATGGCGTTCGACTTCTCCAACCAGGCCGCCGCGGTACAGACCCAGGTCACCGACATGCAGCAGTCGCTGCGCATCGTGCAGCACGACATCGCGCGGCTGGTCCGCATGGCCGGGCGCGGCGGCCTGCCGGCCGGCATCCGTCCCGAGCTCGAGTTCGACCCCTCCGACACGATTCCCGACCTGCTCGGCATGGCGATCGAAGTCCGCAACAACGTCACCGGAACCGCCGAGAGCGACCGGCGGATCGCCCGCGGCGTCGCCAACTCGCCGGTTGCTCTCGAGGGGACCGATATCCTCACCGTGCGCGGCTGTTTCATCAACCCGCTGTACGCGCTCGATCCCGAAACGCTCGTCCTCGACGATCCGGCCCTGCCTACGGCGGCGACTCTGGTGATCAAGAGCGAGAGCGTCATCAAGATCCCTCAACCCCTGCGCCCCTTCTGCGAAGAGCTCGACGCGGCGGGGAGCGGTACGCTCCTGCTCGCCAGCTCCGAGGGACGTGCCGTTTACGGCGTCGGACTCATCACCCAGGACGATTGCCCGGGCGGCGCCGCCAATCCGGACCTCGTCAACCTCCAGCTCGATCTGACGGTCAACTCCCCCCTCAACCCCGACCAGAGCAGCGACCCCCTGGTCCGCGACCGCCGCTTCCCACCGCGAATGGAGGCACTCACCGCTTGCCTGCTCGAGGAGTACCGCTACTTCGTCCAGGAGCTGCACGACGATCCGGCCGATCCGACCTCGCCGTTGCGGCCGCGGCTGGCGCGTGCCCGCTTCGAGCCGGGGACCGAACTCCCATACGGCGGCGACGCGCAGAACTACGCCCTTCCGCTCGCCGACGGCATCATCGACCTGCAGGTCGCCCTCGGCTTCGACACCGGCTACCCGCGCGACGAGGCGAATACGAGCATCCCGGGCGCCATCGACGACGACACCGACTTCCTGAACGGCAGCAACGACGAGGTGATCTACGAGGCACCGGTGTTCGCGAACCGGAATCTCGACGACTGGCTCTACAACCATCCCGACGATGTCAACGCCCAGGGCAAGGCGCTGAGCCCGCGCTGGCGGGTGCACGACTTCGACGGCCGTGCCGGCCTGGAGGTCCAGCTCTACCACGTCCGGGTGACCACCATCGCGCGGACCAACCGCGCCGACCGGACCTACCAGGCGCCGGACTTCGACCCGGTCGTCGGCCGGGACTACGTCGAGGACCACGACTACGACACCGCGCCGGCGAACGCCTTCAAGTCGCTCGAGAATCGCAAGTTCCGCCGCCGCGCGCTGACCACGATCATCGACCCGAGGAACCTGTGATGACTCCTGCGACTCCCAATCCCGCCCCGGCAGCGTCCGAGCGCGGCAGCGCCTACCTGTTCGTGCTGCTCCTGCTCCTCGTTCTCACGGTCATCGGACTGTCGCTGGCGGTCATCACCCAGACCGAGGTCCAGATCGGCGGCGCCGAGCGGACGGCGACGCGCGTCCTGTTCGGCGCCGACTCGGGCATGCGCCTGCAGTTCATGCTGTCGCGTTTCGCCGCTACCCGCGAGCGGCGGTTCCAGCTCGCCTCGACGACCGACGCCATGCCCGACGGCACGCCCGTCGCGGCGGACTTCGTCGCCGATTCGCAAATCGACGTTTCGGCCTTCATGCCCATCTACACCGGCCCCTGCAACCTCTGCACGGTCAACTACGGCGACTCGCACTTCTGGCTGATCAACTACGTCACCAACGCCCAGGGACGGCGGGTTACCCAGGTGGGCGGAACCGAGGTCGTCCAGGGGACCAAGCTCATGACCGGCATGTACTACGTCTCGCCCGAGATGGAGCGCAAGGTCGACGAATCGATCCGCATTTTCGACCCCGCCCTTCCGGCCGACAACGCCGCTGCGCCCGGCCTCGACGTCATCCGCTACTGAAGTCATCACCCGGAGGAATCCATGCACTCCGCTCCCCGCTCTTCCCTGTTCCGCTCGCTGGCCCTCACCGGACTCGCCCTGGCCGCCCTGCCGGCAGTCGCCGACGACCGTCAGCTGCTGCGCACCGGCACCGGCGACCCGTACGTGATGATCCTCTTCGACACTTCGGGTTCGATGAACTGGTCGACCAAGTGCACGCCCGAGGACATGGCGGAGGTCTACGACCACGACTTCGATACCAACGGCGACTGCAGCAGCGGCCTCGGCACCCCCTGCGTCCCGCTGTGCACCCACCTCTGCCCGGACGGCGACTGCCCGGTGCCCCGCGACGGCGACGACCCGTCGTCGAAGTTCCGCCAGGCCAAGGAGGCTCTCTACACGGTGCTGCGGTCGGTGAACAACGTCAACTTCGGCTTCGCCACCTTCAACCAGGACCAACTGCGCGTCACCTGGAAGCAGTGGCTCTACCGGGTCGCCCCGGCGCAGCCGATCGGCTTCCTCACCCTCGACAGCGGTGCGCAGTTTCCGCTCGCCGACACCGACGAAGTCTTCGGCCAGACGTTCAACTGCGATCGGAGCGGCGGCAACGACGACTACGACAAGGGGTGCTACCCCGACAACAACGACGCAGCGGACACCAACGACCTCTGGGAGATGACCAAGGTCCGCCGCCTCTCCAAGCTCGGCGACGACCTTGCCCAGACGGTCGGCTACTACATCCGCGACGCCGGTCAGGTCTACTACGTCCGCACCTCGAATCCGGCCGGCAATCCCCAGGTGCTCGGTGATCCGACCCTCCTGCTGCGCACCGAGCTCTTCCGTTGCACCGCCTCGCAGTGCCGCGCCGGGGAGCGCACCCTGGTTGGCGAGCGCGAAATTCTCTACCGCCGGATCGGCGACTTCGTCAAGTGGGACTTCGGCGCCCAGCGCGACCCCGAACAGGGGGGCTTCGACGCGGCGACGCGCAGCTCCGCGAACAACACCTGCGCCAGCTGGGACCCCAACACCGACACGGGCAACGACGAGTACGAGAACGGCAACGGCGACGACGCCGACGACTACAGCCTCCGCTTCCCGACC
>JAIOJQ010000084.1 GCA_019911865.1 Thermoanaerobaculia bacterium | reverse complement strand
CTTCCTCTCCCTCGGCCTCGCCCTCGAGGGCGCCGGTCGTCTCGGCCTCGGCGGCCTCTTCCTCTTCACCATTCTCCTCGTCGCCCGCCTCCTCGGCGACGCGTTGCGGCCGCGCCCGGGGAGCGGGGGTAAGGAGGTCGGCAATCGAAGGGGGCTCGGCGGGAAAGGATTGCGGAGAGACGGGGAGGTCGGCGGGCGCGGAGGCCTCGCCCGGCGTCGGCTCGTCGACCGGCTCGTCGCCGGGCGGGCGCAGCCACCAGGGGCTCATCGGCGCACCACGTCAGAGAATCGGTTCATGCATCGGACTCCTTTGGGACATCGTTCGGAACACTTCTGAACCGCGGATTGTCAGATCCCTCATCGGGACCGTGCTGGGCGGGAGCGCGCGGGCGGGCGGGTTGGCCCCCGGCGGCAGCAGGAGAATCGTACCACCGCCCCGCCCCGGAGGGCCCCGCGGTCGAGCCCGTCGTGCTGTTGCGGGTCGGGCGCCCGAGCGCACGCCACCGGCCCCCGCTGCCCGAAGCCGAGGCAGCGGCGGCTCGTCCCGTCGGGGGAGGGCCTTCGAAGGGACCCGCGGAGGCGAACGCCTCGGGGGCGTTATGCTGACGGAATTGTCCACCCTGCACGGGGGTACCGAGCGGGTCCTCGGTCACCTTTTCGGCCGGCGTCCCGGAACGGGGTGCACGGATGGCCTCGGGCAGGATCGACGGGCTCGCCTCTCGCGAGAGCGACGGGCCCGACCCCGGAACCCGGCGGGAGGTGAAGACGTGAACCCGAGCGATCGTGGCCGCGAAGGGGCCGATCACGTCGTCGACGGAGTCGAGGAGGCGGACGATCCGCTGCCGAGCAGGTGGGTCACCGCCCTCGTCGCCGTCGTCGCTTTCGGCTTCGGCTTCGGCTCCGCGCGGCACGCTGCCGATCTGCGGCCGACTCTCGCCGGGACACTCCGCGACCCGGTCGCAGCAATCCTTGCCGCCGGCGCGAAGCCTGCCGCCGAGGCGATGGCGGTCGGTGCCGAGGTTTTCCGCGCCCATTGCGCCTCCTGCCACGGTCTCGAAGGTCAGGGGCTGATCGGCCCCAACCTGACCGACCGCTACTGGCTCCACGGTGCCAGGCCGACGGACATCCTGCGGGTGGTCCGCAACGGCGTGCCCGCCAACGGCATGCCGGCTTGGGGCGAGGCGCTCGGATCCGAGCGATCGGTGAGCGTTGCCGCTTTCGTCGCGTCGCTGCGCGGCAGGAACCTGGACGGCAAGGAGCCGCAGGGTCTGCTCGTCGACTGACCGGACGGGAAGCCGGAGGGCCTCTGCGGCACCGCACCGACGGGCCTCGCCTTCGCCTTCCGTGGATCCCGGATCGGCGCGAGACGCCGCCGCCCGCGGCGTGCCCTTTCGGACACACAGACAGTCCTGCTCGCAGCAACCCCGGAACCGTTCGACTGCCGGCTCGCAGGTTCTCGCGAACGACGTCCGCGCGACGTGCCGCTCCGCTGGGCGGCGCAGCTTGCGCCGCCGCCGGCGGGCGTCGTACCATCCGCCGCGACTTCCGTACCCGCAGGTTCCCTTCATTTCCGCACGAGGAGATGCGATGGCCGACGCGCCCGAGAAGCAGTTCAAGCCCTTCGTGCCCGACGACGCGATCGTCCCCGAGTTCACGCTCAAGGCGATCGTCCTCGGCGCTTTCTTCGGCATCCTGTTCGGCGCCGCCACCGTCTACCTGGCGCTGCGCGCCGGGTTGACCGTCTCGGCGTCGATCCCGATCGCGGTGCTCGCCATCGCGGTCTTCAAGCGCTTCGGCAAGTCGACGATCCTCGAGAACAACATCGTGCAGACGATCGGTTCGGCCGGCGAGTCGGTCGCCGCGGGCGTCGTCTTCACCCTCCCCGCCTTCCTCTTCCTGGCCGGTGGCGAGGCGTTCTTCAACTACACCAACATCTTCATCCTCGCCCTGGTGGGCGGCATCATCGGCGTGCTGTTCATGGTGCCGCTGCGCCGGTCGCTGATCGTCAAGGAGCACGGCAAGCTGCTCTATCCGGAAGGCACCGCCTGCGCCGAGGTGCTGATTGCCGGCGAGAAGGGCGGCGAGATGGCCGGCCGCCTCTTCCGCGGCCTCGGCATCGCCGTCGGCTACAAGGTGCTGATGAGCGTGCTGGGCCTGTGGAAGGCGGATCCGACCTACACGACTTCCAGGACCGCGGCGCTGCCCAATGCCCAGATCAACGCCGAGATCACGCCGGAGTACCTCGGCGTCGGCTACATCATCGGGCCGAAGATCGCCGGCCAGCTGGTCGGCGGCGGCGTGCTGGCGCAGCTCGTCCTGGTGCCGCTGATCTACTTCTTCGGCGCCGGCCTGGTCGGCGCCCTGGCGCCGGCGGCCGACGGCTCGATGATCGCCAACATGTCGCCCGGCGAGATCCGCCTCAACTACGTGCGCTACATCGGCGCCGGCGCGGTGGCGGCGGCCGGGTTCATCACCCTGCTGCGCACCCTGCCGACCATCGCCTCGGCGTTCAAGGAGGGCTTCGCGGGGCTCAAGAAGGGCGCCGGCGCGGTGGCTCCCCGGCGCACCGAGCGCGACCTGCCGATGTCCTTCGTGCTGCTCGGCTCCCTGGCGCTGATCCTCATCATTTCGATCCTGCCGCAGGTTCCGGGGAGCTTCCCCGGCTCGCTGCTGATGGGCCTGCTGGTGATGGTCTTCGGCTTCTTCTTCGTCACCGTCTCCTCGCGCATCGTCGGCATCATCGGCTCCTCGTCGAACCCGATCTCGGGAATGACGATCGCCACGCTGATGGCGACCTGCGTCATCTTCGTCGCCCTCGGCTGGACCGGCGACGTCTACCAGGCGATGGCGCTGAGCGTCGGCGGCATCGTCTGCATCGCGGCGGCCAACGCCGGCGCCACCAGCCAGGACCTCAAGACCGGTTACATCGTCGGCGGCACGCCGCGGTCACAGCAGATCGGCCTGATCATCGGCGTCGTCGCCTCGGTGTTCGTCATCGGCTGGACGATGAACCTGCTCGACCAGTCGATGCGCTTCGAGGGGATCGCGCACGCCATCGGCACCGACAAGTTCCCCGCCCCGCAGGGGACGCTGATGGCGACCATCATCAAGGGGCTGCTGGCGCAGGACCTCCCCTGGGCGCTGGTCTTCGCCGGCGCGGCGATCTCGGTGGTCATGGAGCTGTGCGGCGTCCACTCGCTCTCCTTCGCGGTCGGCGCCTATCTGCCGCTGTCGACCACGGCTCCGATCTGGGCCGGCGGCCTGATGCGCGCCCTGGTCGACCGCAAGAGCGGCCAGAAGGAGGAGTCCGAGGTCAGCTCCGGCATGCTCTATTCGACCGGCCTGGTGGCCGGCGGTTCGCTCGCCGGGGTGCTGATCGCCGGCCTGTCGGTGGTCGGTGTCACCGGGCCGGACGGGCAGGAGATGTCGCTCATCCAGCGCATCCTCGACCTGGTGGGCGTGCACGGCTGGGAGCGGCTCGGTCCGGGCGCCGACCTGATCGGCCTGGTCGCCTTCATCGGGCTGTGCATCCTGCTGGTGCGCGCGGCGCGCCAGAAGATGGCCGCCTGATCCCCGCCTGCAGGGGATTGCAGGACCGGGGCCGGTTCGCGTCGCGCGGGCCGGCCCCACCCGTTGCGGCGGGGATTCCGCCCGCGGGCTCTGCCAGACTCGGCCCACGATGATCCGTCCGGTTCCCGTCGCAGAAGCCCTCTCCTACGTCCGGTCCGGTGACCGGGTGTACGTCCATACCGCCGCCGCCGCGCCGCGCCTGCTCGTCGAGGCGCTCGCCGCGCGGGCGCCCGAGCTCTCGGAGGTGGAGGTCATCCACCTGCACACCGAAGGCCCGGCCCCTTACGTTGCCCCGGGACTCGAGAAGAGTTTCCGCGTTCGCTGCCTGTTCATCGGTCCCAACATGCGCGAGGCGGTCGCCGACGGGCGGGCCGACTACGTGCCGGTCTTCCTCTCCGAGGTGCCGGTCCTCTTCCGCCGGGCGGTGCTGCCGCTCGACGTGGCGCTGGTGCAGGTCTCGCCCCCCGATCGCCACGGATTCTGCTCGCTCGGCATCTCGGTCGACGCCTCGCGCGCCGCCGTCGAGACGGCGCGGCGGGTGATCGCCCAGGTCAATCCGGCGATGCCGCGCACCCACGGCGACGCCCTGGTGCACGTCTCGCGCTTCGCCGCCACGGTGGAGTCGGACGAGCCGCTGCCCGAGCACGCCCGCCCGGTGCTCACCGATGTCGAACGGGCGATCGGCCGGCACGTCGCCGGCCTGGTCGAAGACGGCGCGACGCTGCAGATGGGCATCGGCGCCATCCCGGACGCCTCGCTGATCGCCCTCAAGGACCACCGGCGGCTCGGCGTGCACACCGAGATGTTCTCCGACGGCCTGGTCGACCTGGTCGAGCGCGGCGTGGTGACCGGCGAGGAGAAGCGGGTCCACCCCGGCAAGGTGGTGGCGACTTTCGCCATGGGGACGCGCCGGCTCTACGACTTCATGGACGACAATCCGCTGGTCGCCATGCTGGACGTCGCCTATGTCAACGACACCGCGGTGATCCGGCGCAATCCGAAGGTGACGGCGATCAACAGCGCCATCGAGGTCGACCTGACCGGCCAGATCTGCGCCGACTCGATCGGCACGCGGATGTACTCGGGCGTCGGCGGGCAGATGGACTTCATCCGCGGCGCCGCGCTGTCGATCGGCGGCAAGCCGATCATCGCCCTGCCTTCGACCACCAGTCGCGGCGAGAGCCGCATCGTGGCGGCGCTCAAGGAGGGTGCCGGCGTGGTCACGACGCGCGCCCACGTCCATCACGTGGTGACCGAGCACGGCTGCGCCAACCTGTTCGGCATGGGCCTGCGCGAGCGGGCGCGCGCCCTGATCGGCATCGCGGCGCCCGAGCACCGCGAGGCGCTCGAGCGCTCTGCCGCGGCGCGCTTCGGCCGCTTCTGAGCCCGTCGCGGCCGGCGTAGGATCACCGGCATGCCGGAGAGCCCCGCATCCGCCGCCGCGGTCGCCCTGCTGGTGACCGGCGCCTCGGGGATGGCGCTGCCGCGCCACCTGCTCGGCGTGCTGGCGCGCCACCCGCGGGTCGGCCGGATCCACATCGTCGTCTCGCGCGGCGCCAGCCAGGTGCTCGCCCACGAGCTGGGCGGCGATCGCACCGGCGCCGCCGACCTGGTCGCGGCCGCGGCGCCGGACGAGGCCGGCCGGACGCGCATCGCGATCCACCGTGACAACGAGCTCGACGCGCCGATCGCCTCCGGCTCGGTGCGCCTGGCGGCGACGATCGTCCTGCCGGCCAGCTCGGGGACGCTCGGCGCGCTGGCCACCGGCCAGGCCTCGACGCTGATCCACCGCGCCGGCGCCGTGGCGCTCAAGGAGCGCTGGCCGCTGCTGCTCGGCTTCCGCGAGACGCCGCTCGCCCTGGTCCACCTCGAAAATCTGCGCACCCTGACCTACGCCGGCGCCATCGTCGCGCCGCCGATCCCCGCCTTCTACATCGGCGGCGAATCGATGGACCGCTTCCTCGACGCCTACTGCCAGCGCCTGCTCGACCTCGCCGGCCTCGGCCCAACGGGCCCGGGCCTGCGCTGGAGCGGTGACTGACGCGGAGCGGCACGGCTTCCTGACGCGTCCTGCCGGCGTGCGGGAAAGCCCCCACGCGCCTCCTTGCACCCCGTGCGCCGCGAGGTGTACCCTCGCTGCACCCCCCGCCCCCTGGAGGAATTCATGCGCCCGAAGGACCACTTGCGGAGGACACTCCTCTTCGCGCTCGCCACGGCGACCGGTCTTCTACCGACGTCGCTCAGCGCCGACGGGGAGTATCTGGTTCAGGATTTCGGCACGGCCCAACAGTTCGAGGGTGTCGATCTCTACGCTCCGTTCACGGTCGTTGCGGATGGCGTGGCCTACTTCTACCGTCACGACGGCATTCACGGGCAGGAACTCTGGCGCAGCGACGGAACGGCGGCGGGTACCTATCGGCTGGTCGACGCCTGTCCGGGCCTCTGCGGCGCGGAGTTCCTCGGAGGAGTCGTCGGCCGCCTGGCCGCCGTCGGCTCGCGGGTCTATTTCACGGCCGACGACGGGATCCACGGGACCGAGCTCTGGGCGACGGATGGAACCGCGCGCGGGACGAGAATGGTGCGCGACATTCGACCCGGGCCGTCATCTTCTCGCCCGTCGGCGTTGGGCAGCTTCGAGGGCGAGCTCTACTTCGGCGCCGACGACGGGATCCACGGCCACGAACTCTGGCGCTCGGACGGCACGGACGCCGGAACCGCGCTCGTCGCCGATCTCACGCCGGGGACCGCCAACAGCACGGTCTCAGCGATCGAAGCCGGGGTGGGAAACCTCTACGTGCGGGCGACCGGCCGCCTCTATGCCAGCGACGGCACGGCCGCCGGGACGCAGCTCCTGCACTCCCATCTCGTGCAGCCGTTCGTCGACGTGCGAGGTGGATCCTTCGAGGTTCTGACGGACGGCACGGCGGTTTTCGGCGCCTGCACTGCTTCCGGCCCGGATCCCGATTGCGAGCTCTGGAGCTCGGACGGCACCGCAAGCGGCACCGTCCGGATCGCCGATCTCGACCCGGGCTCGGAGAGTTCGTATCCGACGGGCTTCCTGTCGACCGGCGAGCAGATCTGGTTCACTGCCCACAGCCCGACGCCGAACGGATTCGGCAGGATCTTCCGGACGGACGGGACGGTCGGGGGGACAGCAGAGGTTCCCCTTCCCGCCGAGGTCCGGCCGGAGACGAGGACGAGCCGGGCGGCGGTCGTCGGGTCGCGCCTCTTCTTCACGGGCTGGGACGAAGCGTTCGGCAGCGAAGTCTGGGTGACGGACGGTGCGGCGGCTCAGCGCGTCGCGGATCTGAACCCGGGTTCGGCAAGCTCGATCGGCACAGCCTGGTGGTTCGATCGGCCGAACTTCGTCGAGCTCGGGGGGGCGCTCCTGTTCGTCGCCGACGACGGCCAGAACGGAACGCGGCTGTGGAGAAGCGAGGGGACGGCGGCGACGACCGTGCCGCTCAGCGACTTCGATGCAGCCCCGCCGGACGCCTGGTTCGGCGGCTACCAGGCCTACGCGACTCCACCCGTGGTCGGCGGACGCGTGTTGTTGTCGCTCTTTCGCGCCGACCGGGGGCTGGAGCTCTGGGCGTCGGATGGGACCGCGAACGGAACCGAGCGAGTCCGGACGCTCAACGATTCGACCTCTGGTTTTCTGCATCCCACCGAGGTGCTCGAGACCTTCGTCGAGATCCGGTGTCAGGCGCCGTGGCGACAGGGGCTGCTCCTGACGCCCCTGACCGGCCCGGGCCCGGCCGAGGGAGGCTGGTATTACGTCGACGGTGTCCCCGACGGCGCGCAGCTTCTCACCGCGTGGGCCGTCGGAGTGGATGGCGTCGGATATCCGGAGTGCGCGAGCCACGAAGGGCAGGCGCTCGCGCACCTGCCGAGCGGCTCGGAGCATGCCCTCTGGAGCACGGACGGAACTGCTTCGGGCACCGAAATATTGCTTCCGCTGGCCGCGGAAACATGGATTCAATCGAGGCCGGCGTTCGGCACCCTCCGATCCGCCATGTTCGTCGCCTACGGAAGTGATCGAGTCTTGCGGCTCGAGCGCAATGCGCCTCCTGAAGAGCAGGCGAGGATCGTCGCCGCCGGGAGGTTCGCCTCCGGCGAGGGTGAGCTGGGGCAGAACCTCTTCTTCGGAGGCTGGAGCGGGCTCGAAGTTTCCGATGGTGTCTCGGAGCCGACGGCGCTGATCGAGCCCACGCAGGAATACCCGGAAGTCGACGACCTAACGATGGCCGGTTCGACTCCTTTCTTCACGGTGCGAACCGAGATGGACGGCACCGAGCTCTGGCGCTCCGACGGTACCGTTGCCGGCACGGGTCGCGTCCGCGATCTACGGCCCGGACCGGATGGGGGGATTCCGGGCCGCGAGATCGGAGATCTGCTCGGGCAACAGGCCCCGGAGTCTCGGATTGCCGCCATCGACGAGGCGCGCGTCGTCTTTCCCGGCGACGACGGCACGACCGGCTTCGAGCTCTGGGCAAGCGACGGGACGGAGGCGGGGACGGTGGTCGTGGCCGACATCGCTCCGGGGCCGGATGGCTCGTGGCCGCGGCATCTGGTGGCGCTGGGCAACGGGGCCGTCCTCTTTGCCGCAGAGCATCCGAAGCTCGGTTACGAGCTGTTCCGCACCGACGGCACGGCGGCGGGGACGGCGATGGTGCGCGATCTGGTGGTCGGTTCCGGCTCGTCGGTGCCGGACGACTTCGTGGTGCAGGACGGCGTCCTCTACTTCTCGGCCTGGACGCCGACGCACGGACGCGAGGCGTGGCGCTCGGACGGGACCTTCGCGGGGACGTACCGGTTGACCGACGTCGCGCCGGGGCCGCTCTCCTCGTCGCCGTCGCGCTTCGTGCGGCGGGGCAACCGCCTCTTCTTCACCGCCACCGACCACGTCCACGGCTTCGAGCTCTGGGCGCGGGCCGACGACGGCTCGATCCCGCTGTTCATCGACGGGTTCGAGACCGGCGACGCCGGCCGCTGGTCGGCCGAGATGCCCTGATCTCCCGGGGCCGGCGCCCCCACCACCGGCCCGGTCGACTCGCCGGCCTCAGTTCCCCGTCGGCGGCCAGACCGGCAGCCGGCCCGGGGTCCACGGGGCACCGGCGGCGTCGGCGGCCGCTTCGAGGCGCGGCAGCTCGACTTCGACGATCTCGCGCAGCGCCGCGAGCAGCGTCGCCAGCTCGGCGCC
>JAIOJQ010000083.1 GCA_019911865.1 Thermoanaerobaculia bacterium | reverse complement strand
TCGAGGACATGACCGCCGCGCAGCGCGCCGCGACGGAACGAGGGCTGAACTTCGAACGTCCGCAGTACGTCGCGCTGGCGGGCCCGACGATGCCTTGCTCCGAGGCCAACCCGTGCATCGCATTCCGGGACGGGGAGCGCGCGTTTCTCTTTCGATCCGGGAAGGTCTTCGAACTCTCTCATCGGACCGAGAGATTCTCCGTGCGGGAGTTCGCCCGAGACTCGCCCGAGCGACGACGGGCCGAGTCGTTGCTGACGGCCGAGCGGCATTTCGTCAGCCTCGGGGGTGACGACATGACGCTGGCGACGGAACTGCCGACCACGTCCGCAAGGCCGTAGGCCGCGACGGCCTGGCGGGGATGCCGAGGAGGAGAGACGCGGACGGGCGCGGCGAGCTGATCAGGTGCCAGCCAATTCGCAACCTGTTCAGCCGATAGAGTCAGATCCCGTGAAGCATTTCGGCGGAGGTCGCCTCGGGTCGCTCACGGTCTCCTGGCCGATGGCGTCGATGGAGATCGCCCCGGGATTTCTGAAGGTGAGTGCCTTCGGCAGCCACACCCTCGCTCGCGGCGAGGTCGTGTCGGTCGAGCCTGACGAGGTGCCAGCCGATTCGCAACTGCAGTATTTCCAGTGGTTGGCCGGGCGGCTGGCGCTTTTTCCAGCAGGTCCGATGAGACGGTCTCGGCAGCTGGCACCGCCTCGAGCGCTGCGCATCTGAACGCAGGCTTCCTCGGCGAGAGCGGGGTGTTGGTCCGCTGGCACCCTGCTATCGCACCCTGGACTCGGCGCAGCTTGCGGGCAGGAGGTGGCAGGCGTACAGTGGCAGTCTTCCTTTCCTGTCCGCGGAGGCCCGTCCCATGCGCACCCGACTGCTGGCGCTTTCCGCCGTCCTCGTCACCCTCCTCGCCCCGGTCGCGGCGGCGGGGGAGGAGTGTGCCGCGACCCTGCTCGGCGCCGACCGGCGCGCGTCGATCGTCGCGCTGTCGCGCGCCGGCTCGTCCCTCCATGTGGCGTCGGGGGCCGCCCTGAGCGTCTTCGACATCACCGACCGCTCGGCGCCGATCGAGCGCGGTACCGTCAACCTCGACAGCGTCGCGGTCGACGTCGCCGCGGCCGGCACGACGGCGGTGGTGCTCACGACGGCCGGCCTCGCCTTCGTCGACGCGGCGGACCCCGACCAGCCGGTGATCGCCGGCACCTTCCCGATTCCGCCGGAGTGGGCGGTGCGGCATCTGTCGGTGCGCGGCTCCCACGCCTTCGTGCCGGCCGCCGACGGCCTGCACGTCATCGACTTCGCCGATCCGGCCGACGCCACCGAGATCGGCGCGCTGGCGATGGACCGGGCAACCGACGTGGTCGTCGCCTCCGCCGAGCGCGCCTACCTGGCGGCGGCCTGGACCCTCGTCACGGTCGATATCTCGAACCCGGCGGCCCCGGCGGCGGTCTCGACCGTCGACATCCCGTCGTCGGCCGGGGATACCCTCTCGCTCAGCCCGGACGGCGGGCGACTCGCGGTGTGGGGGAACATCACCGAGGGCCATCACAGTTGGGCGTCCATCGATCTCGCCCGGCTGGTCGATCCGGACCTGCCGGAGTTCCGGTTCCAGCAGGACGGGTTGGACAAGTCCATCAGCGCGGTGACGCTGGCCGGGAATCGCGCCTATGTCGAGGGCGCCGTCTGGAACATCTCGGACCTCACGACGCCGCTGGTCACCGGCGAGCTGCTGGGCGGGTACGTCCGCTTCCACGCGACGACCGGCGACCCCGACGTGCTCTACGTCGCCGACGAGAACGGGCTGCTGATCGAGGACGTCGCGGTGGCCGCGGACCCCCAGTTGCTGGCCGCCTTCCCCTTCCCGGGGCCGGCGATCGACGCCTACGTCGCCGGCGCGACGGCGGTGGTCCTCGACGCCGGCGGGCTGCGGACGTTCGACACGATGGCCACCGGGCGGCTCGAGCCGCTCGGCGACCTGCGGCGAACCCAGAGCTACCCGTTGAGCCTGACCCGCCTCGGCGACCACGCGGTGGTCGAGGAGGTCGCGCAGCAGGGCACCAAACTGGTGCTCGTCGACCTTGCCGATCCCGCCGACCCGGTGCCCGGCGCGACGCTCCCCTCCGGCTGGCACCGCCCCGTCGTCGACGGGTCCTTGCTCTACAGCGGGGGGGAGTGCGACGTGGTGTCGGTCTACGACGTGGGGGACCCGGCCTCCCCGGTCTGGCTCGCGCAGATCGACGGCGGTCCCTACTGCTACGAGTACGACTTCGCAGCGGCCGGCGGGCGGCTCTATTTCTGGATCTACGTCACCGGCTACCCCACCTACCAGCAGGCGCTCGATACGTACGGCCTCTCCGTGCCGACGCAGCCGCAGCTGCTCGGCTCGGCGCTGGTCGAGCGGCACCGCGGCTCGAGTCACGCCCGCGGGCGGCTCCTGCTGCTGGCGGAGTGGGACCGGCTCCGGATCCTCGATGCCACCGATCCGGAGTCTCCGGAGGAGCTCGGGCAGATCGCCCTGCCGCCTTCGCACCGCGGCATCCCGCGGGACCTCTCCCTCTACGGCAGCCGCCTGGCGGTGTCGACCGACGTGAACGTCGACCCGGACGTCGACTTGAGTCCGACGATTCTCGACCTCTCGCAGCCGGCGGCCCCAACGCTCTGGGGCCGGGTGCCGACGGCCGGCACGGCGGACTCGGTCGCCCTCGGCGCCGGCGTCCTCGTCGTCGCCGACGGCGAGGCCGGCGTCTCGATCTACGAGTCGTGCACCCCCTTCGCCGACGGCTTCGAGTCCGGCGACCTCTCGGAATGGACCCCGACCGCCGGCGAACTCCGGAGTCCCGCCGACAACTGAGCAGGTGCCAGCCGAATCGCAACTGCTTTCCTTTCTGAGAGTTGCCGAGATTCGGGCGGTCCTTGGGGGCGGAGCCTTCGATGGCGCCTGCCGAGCCGGCACCGCCTCGGCAGGGGCACACCGGACTGCAGGCTGCTTCCGAGCGACAGGCCGCCAGTGTGCGCAGCTGGCCCGGGCTCCTTTCGGCTGGCACCTTCGAGGCGGGTCAGGCCCTGGATGACCGTCGGCGGGCAGGGGAACGCGCCGGCGACCCTGTGCGAGCTCGAGGTGAGGATTCGCGGGCTCTTCGACATACGGCCTCGACGATCAGCTCTTCGCCACCCTCGACCGCTGCCGCGACCTGCTGCGTCAACGTGCCGTGCAGATTGCGGACCGCACGGGCCGGGAGCTGCCGAGTGTGTGGCAAATACTTGACAATTATGGTCAAAAGCCTAGGATTCGCCACATGGCTGCCGCGACGGACCACGAGCGGGCACTCCGGCTGGCGGGGCGTGCGCGGGGGGTGACGCCACGCGAGCTCGCGGAGGTGGGGATCCACCGGCAGGTGCTCACGCGGCTCGTGGCGGAGGGGCGGATCGAGCGGGTCGCGCGGGGCGCCTATCGACTGGCCGAAATGCCGATCACGGAGCACCACGGGCTCGCCGTCGCGGCTGCGGCCGTGCCGCAGGGTGTCGTCTGTCTGCTGTCGGCGCTCCAGTTCCACGGCGTCGGAACCCAACTGCCCGCCGAAGTATGGATGGCCCTCGACCGGCGCGCTTGGCGGCCCAGGGTGAGCTACCCGCCACTGCGGATCGTGCGCTTCACCGGCGAGGCGCTCACTCGAGGCGTCGAAATCCACGCGATCGAAGGCCGCGACGTGAAGGTCTACGGCGTGGCGAAGACCGTCGCCGACTGCTTCAAGTACCGCAACAAGATCGGCCTCGACATCGCCCTCGAGGCACTGCGCGACGCGTGGCGAGCGAAGCACTTCACCATGGACGAGCTCGACCGCTACGCCGCGATTTGTCGCGTCCAGCGGGTGATGCGTCCGTACCTGGAGTCGCTCACCGCGTGAGCACCGCGCGCGACGGCCTCGCTCGATCGGTGCAGGTACGGCTGGCGGGTCACGCCAGAGCGATCGGCGTCGACCCCAATCTCGTGCTCACGCGCTACGCCGTCGAGAGGTTCCTCTATCGCCTCTCGCGCTCCTCCTACGCGGAGCGGTTCGTGCTCAAGGGTGCGCTCCTGATGCTCGCGTGGCTCGGTGACACACTGCGGCCCACGCGCGACGCGGATCTGCTGGGGTTCGGTGGACTCTCCGATGAAGCGCTCGAGCGCATCGTCCGCGAGATCTCGGCCGTCGAAGTCGAAGCCGATGCGGTGAGCTTTCTGCCCGACAGCGTCGAGCTCGAAGCGATCCGCGAGGAAGACAGCTACGGTGGGAGGCGACTTCGACTGAACGCGACTCTCGGAGCGGCCCGGCTCAGGATCCAGGTCGACATCGGCATCGGCGATGCCGTCACGCCCGGGCCGCAGTGGCTCGACTATCCGAGCCTCCTCGACGTCCCGCGCCCGCGGCTGCTGGCCTACTCGCGCGAGACCGTGGTCGCGGAGAAGCTGCACGCCATCGCCGTACTCGGACTGCGCAACAGTCGCATGAAGGACTACTTCGATCTCCATGCGTTGCTGCGGGAGGGAGAGCTGGATTTCGGGACTCTGTCGAGGGCGTTGGCGTCCACCTTCGCGCGCCGGCGAACGGCCCTGCCGGATGGCATCCCCGGCGGCCTGAGCGATGCCTACTCGGACGACCCCGTGCACCAGGCGCAGTGGCGGGCGTTCCTCGCCAGGAACCGCCTTCGAGGGCCGGCTCTCGACGAGATCGTGGCCGAGCTTCGCGAAGGATTCGGTTCCGCGCTCGAAGAAGCGGGCGAGGTCGAGTCCCGAGTCGGGCTGCGAGAGGAGCGCGCGTGAGCGCCTTCACCGACTCGGTGGTCGAAGAGGCCGAGCTCGCCTTCTACGACGCGCTCGAAACCAACGACAGCGCCGTGAAGCTGATGGGCGACGAGACCCTGCGACTGATCGCCAAGGAGCTCGTCGCGACCGTCAAGAAGAACGTCACCATCGACTGGACCCTGAGAGAGAACGTCCGCGCCCAGCTGCGCGTCTACGTCCAGCGGATCCTCCGCAGGTACGGCTACCCGCCGGACAAGCAGGAGAAGGCGACGCAGACCGTGCTCGAGCAGGCGGAGGTGCTGAGCGAGGGGTGGGCGGGGTGACCGGGCCGCCGACGAGAGCCGGGTGGACCGCCGGTACCGCCTTCCGCTTCACGGGCGCGGGAGCGCCGAGCGACGGGCGTGACGGTAGCGCAGAGGGCGCGCGAACTCAGACAAGGGCCAAGCGGTTCCAGAGGGACGGAGCGTGAACGCGCTGCGCTGCACCGCCAGGCTGCGAAAGCGCCTCGGACTCGAGGACCTGCCAGAGCCCGGGCCGGGGAGCGCCGCGCTCGGAGACTGGTACGCGAATCTGCTCACGGTCGATCGGCAACCCCTGGTGCTGGCGGTGAGTGAGCG
>JAIOJQ010000082.1 GCA_019911865.1 Thermoanaerobaculia bacterium | reverse complement strand
GCTCCGGCAGGGCGACCGCCGGCGCACCCTCGAGCACCTGGCGCTCGCCCTGCCGGAGCCAGCCGGCGACGCCCGCGCGGCGCTCGGCCGCGCCAGCTTCCGTCATTTCGGCTGCATGCTCGGCGAGTGCCTCTGGCTGCGCTCGCGCGGCCCGCAGGAGGTCCTGGCGCTGACCGACTGCGAAGGCTGGGAGCAGGTCGAGCGGGCCCGCGCGCAGGGGCGGCCGATCCTGATCCTCACCGGCCACTGCGGCAACTGGGAGCTGCTCGCCGCGGCGCTCAACGCGCGCGGCCTCGGCATGGCGGTGGTGGCGCGCCAGCTCGACGATCCGGGCCTCCAGGCCTCCCTGCTCGGCCTGCGCGAGCGCTTCGGCACCCGCACCATCGTGCGCGGCACGCCGGGCGCGGCGCGCGACCTGCTGCGCACCCTGCGCTCGGGCGGCGCCCTCGGCATGCTGATCGACCAGGACACGAAGGTCGAAGGCGTGTGGGTCGACTTCTTCGGCCGCCCGGCCTGGACGCCGGTCGGCGCCGCCGACATCGCCCTGCGCCTCGGCGCCACGGTGCTACCGGTCTTCATCGAGCGACGCCCCGACGGCCGGCACCGGATCGTCGTCGAGCCGCCGCTCGCGCTGCCCCCCGACCCGACCGGCGCCACGCAGGCGATGACGGCGCGCATCGAGGCGCAGATCCGCCGCGTCCCCGAGCAGTGGGTCTGGCTCCACCGCCGCTGGCGCCGCCAGCCGGGAATCGCCTCCGGCGGCCCGCCGCTCAGTCTGCGTCCGCGGTAACGCGCTTCTTGCCGAGCAGCGCGGCGCCCGCCACGCCGAGCAGGTAGAGGCCGATGGTCGGGATGGCGAACAGACCGAGGTTGACGATGTCGGCGGTCGGGGTGAGCAGCGCCGCGGCGACGCAGATGATCAGCACCGCCCAGCGGAAGTGGCGCAGCAGGAAGCCGGCCGAGACCAGGCCGAGGCGCGCCGCCAGGGTGAGGAAGATCGGCAGTTCGAACATCAGCCCGAGCCCCAGCACGATGGTGAGCAGGAAGCCGTAGTAGCGCTCGGCGGTGATCACCGGCTCGAAGTCCCCGGCCATGCCGAGGAGGAACTCGACGGTGAACGGAAAGGCGACGTAGTAGGCGAAGGCGCCGCCGCCGAGGAAGAACAGCCAGCCGAGGGCGACGAAGGGGCCGATCCAGCGCCGCTCGCGGGCATAGAGGCCGGGCGCGACGAACTGCCAGACCTGCCAGAGGATGAGCGGAAAGGCGAGGAAGGTCCCGGCGAGCAGCGCCGTCTTGAAGTAGAGGACGAAGGTGTCGGTCACCCCGAGGACGGCCAGCCGCTTGCCCGCCGGGAGGTAGTCGTAGATCGGCGCGGCGAGGAAGCGGCAGATCTCCGGCGCCCAGCTGAAGCAGGCGGCGACCCCGGCGGCGAGCGCCAGGACGATGCGGATCAGCCGCTTGCGCAGCTCCTCGAGGTGCTCGAGCAGGGTCATGCGCGACAGCTCTTCCGGCCTCTCCGGGGCGGCGTCGCCGCGGCGCGGTTGCGGTCCCGGGCTCATCGGGCTCAGCGGGGGACTGCCGGAGTGTCGGCCTTCGCGTCCTCGGCCGGGCCCTCGACGGCGGGCGGGGCGGCGGCCTCCGTCGCC
>JAIOJQ010000081.1 GCA_019911865.1 Thermoanaerobaculia bacterium | reverse complement strand
CGACTCCGCCGCTGATCGGGCGGCCGGTTTCGCGCGACGAGATCCTCGGCGACTTCGCAGGGCGGGTGCGGCTCGAGCCGCCTCCCGAAGTCCGGCTCCCCGCCCGCCCGGCGGCAGCCGGAGCGCCGCGCCGGCTCGCCTTCGTCCTCCACGCCCACCTGCCGTGGGTGCTCGGGCACGGCACCTGGCCGCACGGCGAGGACTGGCTGGCCGAGGCGATCGTCCACTGCTACTTGCCGATGCTCGACGCCTTCCGGCGCCTCGCCGGCAACGGCCGCCGCCACTTCGTCACCCTGTCGGTGACCCCGGTGCTGGCCGCCATGCTGCGCGACGGGCGCACTCCGGCGATCGTCGACCGCTATCTGAGCGAACGGACCCGGGCGGCCTGGGAGTCGCGCGGGCACCACCCGCTGGCGCTCTGGTGGCACGAGGAGTTCGCCCGCCTGCGCGCCCTCTGGGACTCCTTCGACCACGACCTGGTGCGGGCGATGGCCGACCTCGCCGAGCTCGGCGCCATCGAGCTGTCGACCTCGGCGGGGACCCACGTCTACCTGCCGCTCGCCCACACGACCAAGCTCGCCCGGCTCGCCCTGCGGGTCGGCCGGGAGAGCCACCGCGAGCTGTTCGGCGCCGACCCGCGCGGCTGCTGGATGCCGGAGTGCGCCTATCGGCCCGGCGGCCCCTGGCGCCACCCGGTGACCGGGGCCTCGGAGGAGAGTCGGCCGGGCAACGAGGAGCTGCTCGCCGAACAGGGTCTGCAGTGGACGGTGCTCGACGCCCACCTGCTGCGCCCCGGCGACCCGGCCTTTCCGTACGGCAGCGACCTGCCGCCCGAGGAGGTCGTCGAACCGGGCGGACCGCACCCCAAGCCGTACTGGATCCGCCGCAGCTCGGTGGCCGCCTTCCTGCGCGACGCCCGCACGGCGGCGCAGGTCTGGTCCCGCCAGGGGGGCTACCCGGGGGACGGCGCCTTTCTCGACTTCCACAAGCGCCACTGGCCCTCGGGCCTGCGCCTCTGGCGGGTGACCGACAGCACCGCCGACCTCGGCGACAAGCTGGTTTACTGGCCGCAGGACGCCGCGGCGCGCGCCCGCGAGCAGGCCGAGCACTTCCTCGAGGTCGCCGCCGGCCTCGACGGGATGGATCGCGGCGTCATCTGCGCGCCGTTCGACGCCGAGCTGTTCGGCCACTGGTGGTTCGAGGGGCCGATCTGGCTCGAGCGGGTGCTCGAGCTGGCCGCCCCCGGGGGCGCGGTCGAGGCGACGACGCCTTCGCGCGAGCTCGACAGCGGGCCGTCGCTGCGCCGCGCCTTCTTCGCCGAAGGGTCGTGGGGCGCCGGCGGCGACCACCAGGTCTGGGTCAATCCGCAGACCGAGTGGTTCTGGAACGAGCTGGCCGACTGCGAACGCCGCGCCTTCGCCGCCGTGCGCTGGGGGGGCTCGCGCGCCTGGCGGCGGGCGGTGCTCAACCAGCTCCTGCTCGCCGCCGCCTCCGACTGGCCCTTCCTGGTCACCATGGGGACCGGCGGCGACTACGCCGAGATGCGTTTTCGCGAGCACGTCGCCCGCCTGCGCGAGCTGGTCGAGCTCGGTCCCCGCTCGCGCTGGCTGCCCGACTGGGCCGCCGCCGATCTCCCCTTTCCCGACATCGAACCCGAGTGGGCCCGGCCCCCGGAAGAAGGATGAGGATGTACCCGTCCGTGAACGACCGAGTCTCGCTCCACGTCCCCACCCTGCACGTTGCAGAGATCGAGCTGCCGCCCGAAATCTCGCGCCTCTACGACCTCGCCTACAACCTCTGGTGGACCTGGACGCCGAAGGCGCGCGAGCTGTTCGCCCGCTTCGACCCCCGCAGCTGGGCGCTCTATCGCAATCCGGTGCAGCTGCTGATCCACGTCGACCGGCCGGAGTGGCAGGAGAAGATCGAGGACGGCTCGTTCATCGCCCTCTACAGCCGCATCGTCAACGCCTTCGACCGCTACATGGCCGGCGGCGACGAGAGCTGGTGCGCCACCACCCACCCCGACGCCGCGGGGCCGATCGCCTACTTCTGCATGGAGTTCGGCCTCCACCAGTCGCTCGCCCTCTACTCCGGCGGCCTCGGCATCCTCGCCGGCGACCACCTCAAGAGCGCCAGCGACCTCGGCATTCCGCTGGTCGGCGTCGGCCTGCTCTACCGCCACGGCTACTTCCACCAGTCGGTCGACGCCGACGGCCGGCAGCAGCACTTCTACCCCGACCACGACTTCCCCCGCCTGCCGGTGCGGCCAGCCGCCGGCGGCACCGGGCGCGGCGTCTACGTCGACGTGCCGCTGCACGACCGGGTGGTCAAGGCGCGCGTCTGGGTGGCCGAGGTCGGGCGCGTGCCGCTCCTGCTGCTCGACACCGACATCCCGCAGAACGACTCGGCCGATCGGCCGATCACCTCGATGCTCTACACGCCGGGGCGTGAAATGCGGCTGGCGCAGGAGATCGTCCTCGGGGTCGGCGGCACCCGGGCGCTCGCCGCGCTCGGCTTCCGGCCGCAGGCCTGGCACATGAACGAGGGGCACTCGGCGCTGCTGCAGTTCGAGCGCCTGCGGCCACTGCTCGCCGCCGGCGAGTCGCTCGAGGAGGCCGTGGCCGAGCTGCGGCGCAACTCGGTCTTCACCACGCACACGCCGGTGCCGGCGGGCAACGAGAAATTCGACGACCCGCTGGCGCGCAAGTACTTCGCCCCCTGGTGCGCCGAGATCGGCCTCGACCTCGACGCCTGGATGCGACTCGGCGAGGAGGACCACGGCGCCGCCGGCCAGCCGTTCAACATGACCGCCCTGGCGGTGCGCACCAGCTGCCGGATCAACGGCGTGTCGAAGATCAACGCCGGAGTGTCGGCGCGGATGTGGAGTCACGTGCTGCCCGACAGCCTGCCGGAGACCGAGCGGATGCGCGCCATCACCAACGGCGTGCACGGACCGACCTGGCTCGGGGTGGAGCTGCGCGAGCTGTTCGCCGGCTGGTTCGGCGAGCGCTGGCCGGAGGTCCTCGGCGGCGCAGGAGCGCGCGAGGCGATCGCCGCCCAGCCGCAGGAGCCGCTGTGGGAGGCGCACCTGGCGCAGAAGCACCGCCTGGCCCGCTTCCTGCGCGCCCGCCTGCGCGACCAGTTCGCCCGCCACGGCCTGTCGCCCGACCAGCTGCGGGCGATCGAGCGAATGTTCGACCCGGAGGCGCTGACCATCGGTTTCGCGCGCCGCTTCGCCACCTACAAGCGCGCCGACCTCGTCTTCTCCGACCTGCCGCGGCTGCGCAAGCTGGTCGCCGATGCCGCCCGGCCGGTGCAGATCGTCCTCGCCGGCAAGGCCCACCCGGCCGACAAGGCGGGTCAGGAGCTGATCCAGCACCTCGTCCAGCTCACCCGCAGCGAGCAGCTCGAGGGCCGGATCTTCTTCGTCGAGGATTACGACATGCGGGTCGGGCGCATCCTGGTGGGCGGCGTCGACGTCTGGCTCAACACGCCGCGCCGCCCCCTCGAGGCCTCGGGGACCTCGGGCATGAAGGCGGCGATGAACGGCGCGCTCAACCTGTCGATCGCCGACGGCTGGTGGCCCGAGGCGTACAACGGCCGCAACGGCTGGGTCATCGGACCCGAGGCCGGCACGGCGACCGCCGGCGACGAGGCGGCGCTCGACCGCGAGGACGCGCAGGCGCTCTACCAGCTGCTCGAAAACGAGGTCGTGCCGGCCTACTACGAGCGTGACGAGCAGGGCGTGCCGCGGCGCTGGGTGGCCCGGATGCAGGAGGCGATCGCCACCGTCACCCCGGCCTTCTCGAGCGACCGCATGCTCCGCGAGTACTTCGAGACCGCCTACCTGCCGCTGCTCGACACCGCCGACTGACCGGCCCGCGCGCCGCGATGCCGACCTCCTGCGCCGCCCATCCCGAGCGCGCCGCGGCGTACCGCTGCGAGGCCTGCCATCGCGCCCTCTGCGAGGCGTGCGTCGAGACGTCGCACCGGCTCTGGTTCTGCCGCCACTGTCGCGAGCGCGCCCTGCCGCTCGCCCTCGACGCGCCGCCCGCACCCCACCTGCGGGTGGACCGCGTCCGCGCCGCCGCGGCCCCCCTCTCGCTGGCGCGCCTCCTCTGGCCCGGCCGGCGCGGTGCCGCGACGATCCTCGGCTGGGCCGCGGTGCTCGCCGTCGGGGCCAGCCTGATCCCGCCGTTCTCCTGGTTCGCGCCGGCGGCCGCAGCGTTGCTGCTGCCCGGCTACCTGCTCGAAGCCGTCCGCGCGGCGCGCGACGGCGAGGCGGATTTGCCCCCCTGGCCCGACCTGACCGATGCCGCACGCTGGGGCTCGGACTGGTCGCTCGGCGTCGTCGCCCTGCTGGTGGCGACGTTGCCGTACCTGCTGCTGCGCCGCCTCGCCGGCTGCGACGTCGAGAGCTTCCTGATCGCCGACGGCTCCCTCTGCCTCGCCGCGGCGGCCGGCGGTGCCGGGCTCGGCCTCACCGTCCTCGCCGGCGCCCTCGGCGCCGCGGCGCTCTGGGGCTCGGGCTGGCTGGCGGTCCGCCTCGACCTGCACCTCGAAGCGATCGGCGCCACCGGCGGCGGGACGCTGGTGGCCGGCCTGGTCTGCGGCCTGCCGGCGGGAGTCGTCGCGGCGCTGGCGGCCACGCCGGGAGGCGGCCCTCCCGGCGCCGGCCTGGCGCGCAACGTCCTCGGTCTCTGGGCGCTGTTCGCCACCGCCCGTGCCGCCGGCTGGCTCTTCGGCCGCCACGCCGCGCGCCTCGAAGCCGTCTACGGCACGACCGCGGACGACTGATGCCCCCACCCCCAGCGGGGACACACAAAGGGGACACACAAAGGGGACACACAAAAGGGGCACACAAAAAGGGCCCGTGGCTCTTCGCCGGTGTGGGTGAGTCCGCGGTGCGGGGACAGCGAGTTCGAGGGCAGAAGTAGAAGCTCAGTGAGGGAGAGGGTGGGGTGGCCCCGGGGACCGAGAATCCGGAAGGGGCACGGGTGCCCGCAGTCGCCCCTGGCCTGGACTCCCCGACCGTCGAAGTCGAGCAGGGGCGCTGAGGCGTCCCCGCCGTCCCGCTCTCCCGGCGGGGAAGAGCTGAGCTTTCGCTTCTTCTACAGGGGGCTCTTTACCGCTTCGAGGGAGTGTCGATATCGGCGTCACCGACTGGGTCTCGCCGGGGGACCTGCAAAGGCACAAGGCGTCCATAAAGCGGAAAAGCAGGGAACGGAGGCCACCCGGACTGCCCTGCCTCCGACGGTCCGGCTGGCGTCGCAATCGTCGACCTCGGTGCATCCACCTCCACCAGGCCGCCGGCCGCTCGCGTCTTTCCCTCTACGAGCTTTGGTCCTTGCTTTTCCTCCTCCCCTGGACCCACACGAGCCGAGGAGGTGCCAAGGGCCTTTTGTGTGTCCCTTTTGTGTGTCCCTTTTGTGTGTCCCTTTTGTGTGTCCCTTTTGTGTGTCCCCTTTGTGTGTCCCCTTTGTGTGTCCCTTTTACGTGTCCGACTCATGTGTCCCCGACTCTGGGGAGGGTCAGTTGGCGGGCGCGGTCCAGCGGGCGAGCCAGTCGAGGACGGTCTCGTGCCAGAAGATCGAGTTGTGCGGCCGCAGCACCCAGTGGTTCTCGTCCGGGAAGTAGACGAACTTCGACGGGATCCCCCGCCGCTGCGCCGCGGTGAAGGTCGCCATCCCCGCGGTGTCGACGACGCGGAAGTCCTTCGCCCCGTGGATGACCAGGATCGGCGTCTGCCAGCGGTCGACCAGGTCGACCGGGTTGTGCTTCGCGTAGGCCTCGGGGTTCTCCCACGGCAGGCCGTGCTCCCACTCGGGGAACCAGAGCTCCTCGGTGGCGAAGTAGGCGAATCGCTCGTCGAGATTGCCGTCGTGGCTGACCAGGCAGTCGAAGCGGTCCGGCCAGGCGCCGGCGATCCAGTTGATCATGTAGCCGCCGTAGGAGGCGCCGAGGGCGCAGGCGCGCTCGCCGTCGATCCACGGGTAGCGCTCGAGCACCGCCGCCAGCCCCTTCTGCAGGTCCTCGAGCGGCTTGCCCCCCCAGTCGCCGGTGATCGCGTCGGTGAAGGCCTGGCCGTAACCGGTCGAGCCGTGGAAGTCGATCATCACCGCGGCGTAGCCGGCGCCGGCGTACGTCTGCGGATTCCAGCGGTAGTGGAACGAGTTGGCCATCGAGCCCTGCGGCCCGCCGTGGACCAGGAAGGCCAGCGGGTAGGTCTTCGCGGGATCGAAGTCGACCGGCTTGACCAGGTAGCCGTAGACCTTGTCGCCGCCGGCGCCGACGAAGTCGAACTGCTCGGCCTCGCCGAGCTTCGCGGTCGCCATCGCCGCCTCGTTGAGTCGAGTGAGCCGCATCTCGCCGCTGCCGTCGGGCAGCACCGACCAGAGGTCCGCCGGCGCCCGCAGCGTGTCCTTGCTGTAGACGATCCGGCCGCCGCGCACCAGCGCCGGCGAGTGGTTCGACCCCTTCGAGACGATGCGGCGCACCCGGCCACTCGCCACGTCGATGCCGAACAGCGCCACCTGGCCGAGGTCCTGGGCGGTGGTCCAGATCGTCCGCCCGTCGCGCGACCAGACGATCTCGTTGGCCGAGCGGTCCCACTGCTCGGTCAGCACGCGCTCGACGCCGCTCTGCTGGTTGCGCAGCACGATGCGGAAACGGTCGGCCTCGAAGCCGGGACGCTCCATCGACAGGTAGGCGAGGGTGCGGCCGTCGGGCGAGAAGACCGGCCGGGTGTCCCAAGCCGGGCGGGTGACCAGCGGGGTCGGCGCGGCCGAGCCGTCGAGCGGCACGCTCCAGAGGTCGAAGTTGGTCGTCCAGGCCTCTTCGCGGCCGGCCACCTTGGCGGCGAAGACGACCCCCTTGCCGTCCGGAGTGAAAGTCATCTCCTCGAGACCGCCGAAGGGGCGGGACGGGCAGTCGGCGTCCATTCCCCGCATCAGGTCGACCGGCTCGCCGCCGGCCACCGGCAGGGCGACGAGGTGGTTGCGCCGCCCGTCCCGCCATGTGTCCCAGTGGCGGATAGGCAGCTGCTCGTAGACGCGCGCCGAGAACTTGCGCGACGCCTCGTCGGCCAGCCGCTCGGCGGTGCAGGCGATCGTCTCGCAGTCGGGAAACAGTTCGAGCGCCAGGACGAGGTACTTGCCGTCGGGAGAGAGCTCGAAGCCGGCCACGTCGAGCGGCAGGTCGGTGACCCGGATCGGCTCGCCCCCGTCGAGCGGCAGTTTCCAGACCTGGGAGGAGCTGCCACGGGCCGACAGGTACCAGACGGCGCGGCCGACGGGCGCCCAGCGGCCGTTGCTCTCGCCGGCCTCGTTGGTGGTCAGCTGGCGCAGCCCGCCCCCCTCGCTGCCGACGAGCCACAGGTCGGTGCGGCCGCGGTCGGCCTCGAGGTCGGTCGAGCGCAGATTGAACAGGATGGTCCTGCCGTCGGGGGACGGCTGTGGATCGGAGAGGCGCTCGAGGGTCACCAGGTGCTGCACGTCGAACGGGCGTGCCGCCTCCTGCGCCGCCGTCGCGGCGGATGCCGCGGCGGGCAGGGACAGAGCGGCGAGCGCCACGAAGTGCAGCGCGAACGGAGCGCGGAATCGGCGGCAGCGGGACATGGATCCTCCTTCCGGAATGGAGTCGACGGACACGGCCGGTCGATCGTATCCCGCCGGCCGCCGCTGCTACACTGCCCGGGCGTGAGCTTCGACGACCTGCCGCGCCCGACGACCCTCGTCCACGCGCCGCGCCTCTCGGCGGTGCTCGGCGCCGCGGTCACGCTGGTGGCGGAGACCTTCCAGGAGACCGGCAGCTTCAAGTTTCGCGCCGCCTGGAACGTCGTCCGCGCGGCGCCGAGCCAGGCCTTCCTCACCGTCTCCTCGGGCAATTTCGGCCAGGCGCTGGCGCGCGCCGCGGCGCTCGCCGGCAAGCGCGCCATCGTGGCGATGCCGGCGACCTCGGCGGCGGTCAAGGTCGCCGCGGTGCGCCACTGGGGGGCGCAGGTGGAACTGCTCGATCCGGCCCGCGAGAGCCGCGCCGCGGGGCTCGCCCGCCTCGCCGCGGCGTATCCCGAGGCCTATGTCGCCAGTCCCTACGACGATCCGCTGGTGATCGCCGGCAACGCCTCGCTGGGGCGCGAGATCGCCGCGCTCGGCCGCGACCGCTTCGACGACGTCGTCGTCCCGGTGGGGGGCGGCGGCCTCGCCGCCGGCGTCGCCACCGGTCTGGCCGAAGCGGGAAGCCGCGCCCGCCTCCTCGGCGCCGAACCGGCGCTCGCCGACGACGCGGCGCGCAGCCTCGAGTCCGGCCGCATCGAGCGCAACGAGAGCGAGCCGACGACGATCGCCGACGGCGCCCGCACCCCGTCGCTCGGGGCGCGCAACTGGGAGATCCTGCGCACCGCCCTGGCCGGCATCGTCCGCGTGCCGGAGGGCGACATCCGCCGCGGCGTGCGGCTGCTCGACTCGCTGGCCAATCTCAAGGCGGAACCGACCGGCGCCCTCGGCATCGGCGCCCTGCTCGCCGAGCCCGAGCGCCTGCGCGACCGGCGGGTGGCGGTCGTCGTCTCGGGCGGCAACGTCGACCCCGGCCTCTACGCCGAGCTGATCACCGGGGCCGACGCCGCGGCCTGAACGCGCGGCCGGCCGCGGGATCCGTCACGGCCAGTCGGCGCGCGGCACGGAGCGATAGGCGCGCGAACGGGTATGCGGCAGAACGTAGTGGCGGGCCGGGGGCGGCAGCTGCTCGGGGCCGCGGCGGGCGAAGCGGTTGGCGAGCAGGAAGCCGGCGACGAAGCCGCCGACGTGGGCCCACCAGGCGACGCCGCCGGCGGCACCGCCGGCGCCCAGCGACATCGCGCCGCTGGCCAGCTGCGACAGGAACCAGAGGCCGAGGAAGACGACCGCCGGCAGATCCACGAAGAGCGGATAGATGACGATCGGAACCAGGGTGAGCACCTTGGCGCCCGGGTACCAGCGCAGGTAGGCGCCGAGCACCCCGGCGATCGCCCCCGAGGCGCCCACCGTCGGAATCATCGAAGCGGGGTCGGAGATCCAGTGCATCCCCCCCGCCACCAGGCCGCAGACCAGATAGAAGAGCGGGAAGCGCAGCCGCCCCATGCGGTCTTCGACGTTGTCGCCGAAAATCCACAGCGACCAGAGGTTCGACACCAGATGCAGCAGCCCGCCGTGCAGGAACATGCTGGTGAGAAGCGACAGCAGGCCGCCCGGCGGCAGGCCGGCGGCCGCCGCCCAGGCCGGATCGGCGAGGCGCGCCGGCACCAGGCCGAAGAGGTAGAAGAGCCGCCGGACGCCGGCCTCGGGGAGCGTCCACTGCCAGGCGAACACCGCGAGATTGACCGCCAGGATCACCCAGGTGACGACCGGCGCCCGCCGGCTGGGGATCTCGTCGCGGATCGGGAACATGGCGCGCCGGCATTCTACGCGGCGCCGTGCCGTCGCCGGCCGGCGAGCCCGCCGCCATCTCGATAGGATGCCGCGCCGTGAAGGCCGCCCTCGCTCCCCGCCTCGCCGTCCTCGGCGCGGCGCTGCTCTTTTCGACCGGCGGCGCGGCGATCAAGGGGACGGCGCTCACCGCCTTCCAGGTCGCCGGCGCGCGCTCCGCCGTCGCCGCCGTGGCGCTCTGGCTGCTGCTGCCCGGAGCGCGCCGCGGCTACGGGCGCGACCTGCTGCCCGCCGCCCTCGCCTACGCCGGGACGCTGGTCTGCTTCGTCGTCGCCACCAAGCTGACCACCGCGGCGGCGGCGATCTTCCTGCAGTCGACCGCCCCCGTCTGGGTGCTCGTCCTCTCGCCGCTGCTGCTCGGCGAGCCGATGCGCGGCCGCGACCTCCCCTACGTCCTCGCCGCCGGAATCGGCCTCGGCCTCGTCTTCCTCGGCTCGCGCCAGGCGGCGGCCACCGCTCCCGACCCGGCGCTCGGCAACGTCGTGGCGCTCGCCTCCGGCCTCTTCTTCGCTCTGCTGATGATCACCCTGCGCCGCCTGGCGCGCGCCGGGGCCGGCAGCGACCGCTCGCTGCAGGCGACCGTGCTCGGCAACGTCCTCGCCTGCCTCGTCTGCCTCCCCTTCGCCCTGCCGGTGGCGGCGGTGGCGCCGCGCGACGGCCTCTCGATCCTCTACCTCGGCGTAGTGCAGATCGGCCTCGCCTACTGGCTGTTCAACCGTGGCCTGCGCGACCTGCCGGCGATCGAAGTCTCGCTGCTGGTGCTCATCGAACCGGTGCTCAACCCGCTGTGGACCTGGCTGCTGCACGGCGAGCGGCCGAGCGCCCTGGCGATCGCCGGCGGCGCCGTGATGCTCGCCGCCCTCGCCACCCGGACCCTGCTCGAGAAGCCGGCGGCGCCGGCCTCTCCCGCCCCCGATTGAGCGACGCGAGATCCCCCGCCGTGGACGCCTCCCCGACCGCTCGCCCCGCCGCCACCTGCCGCAGCCTCGCGCGCTGGCTGATGGCGCCCTGGACGCTGCTGGTCTTCTACCCGCTGGTGGCGGTCAGCACGGTCTTCTTCGGTCTCCTCGCCATCGTTCTCTCGGCGGTGAGCCAGCGCGCCGGCCACCACAGTGGCACCGCCTGGGCCTGGCTGCTGTCGCGCGCCAGTTTCGTCCGCGTACGTGTCTCGGGACGCCGGCACGCGCCGCCCGGCCGCTCGTTCGTCATTCTGACCAACCACCAGGGCGCCTGGGACATCCTCGCCCTCTACGGCGACCTGCGCCGCCAGTTCCGCTGGGTGATGAAGGCCGAGCTGCGCAGGGTGCCGTTCCTCGGCTGGGGGTGCGCGGCGATCGGCCACGTATTCGTCGACCGGTCGAATTCGCGCGCCGCGCTCGCCAGCCTCGAAGCCGCCAAGCCGCGCCTGGTCGACGGCGTCTCGGTGCTCTTCTTTCCCGAGGGGACGCGCAGCAGCGACGGACGCCTGCTGCCGTTCAAGAAGGGGGGCTTCGTCCTCGCCCGCCAGCTCGGCCTGCCGATCCTGCCGGTGTCGATTTCCGGCTCGGCGGGCATCCTGCCGCGCCGCTGCCTGTTGCCGCGCCCGGGGACCATCCACGTGCACATCCACCCGCCGGTCGATCCGGCGGACTTCGCCGGCAACGACGAGCTGATCGCCGCCGTCCGCGCCACCATCGCCTCCGGCCTCACGCCGGAGGAGGGAGGGCCGGCGACGCCGGCATTCGACGAGGAGACCCGATGACGCTTTCCACCCGCGAGCTGCTGGCCGACGTGGCGCGCCGCGCCGCCGATTTCGTCGACTCGCTGCCGGAGCGGCCGGTCGGCCTGCCGGTGCAGGTCGACGCGATGCGTGCCGAGCTGCCCGCCGCGCTCCCCGAGGCGGGAGCCGATCCCGCCGCGGTGATCGCGCAGCTCGACGCGCTCGCCGCGCGGGGGGTCGTGGCGACTGCCGGCCCGCGCTTTTTCGGCTTCGTCGTCGGTGGCACGTTGCCGGTGGCGGTGGCCGCCGACTGGCTGACCTCGACCTGGGACCAGAACGCCGGCCTCTACGTGCTCTCCCCGGCCAACGCGATCTGCGAGGAGGTGGCCGGCGGCTGGCTGCGCCAGCTCTTCGGCCTGCCCGCCGCGGCGAGCGTCGGCTTCGTCACCGGCTGCCAGGCGGCCAACTTCTCCGCCCTCGCCGCGGCCCGCCACGCGCTGCTCGAACGCGCCGGGTGGGACGTCGAGGCGCGCGGCCTGTTCGGTGCGCCGGAGATCGAGGTGCTGGTCGGTGACGAGGCGCACGTGACGATCCACACCGCCCTGCAGATGCTCGGCCTCGGCCGCGACCGGGTTCACCGCGTGGCGGTCGACGGCCAGGGGCGGATGCGCCCGGACGCCCTCGCCGCCGCGCTGGCGCCGCTCGCCGGACGGCCGATCCTGGTCTGCGCCCAGGCGGGCAACATCAACACCGGCGCCTTCGACCCGCTCGCGGCGATCGCCGAGGTGGTGCGCCCGCACGGCGCCTGGCTGCACGTCGACGGCGCCTTCGGCCTCTGGGCGGCAGCCAGTCCGCAACTCGCCGGCCACGTCGCGGGGCTCGAGCGGGCCGACTCCTGGGCCACCGACGCGCACAAGTGGCTCAACGCCCCCTACGACTCCGGACTCGTCTTCTGCGCCCACCCGGCCGCCCACCGCGCCGCGCTGTCGGCCACCGCGAGCTACCTGATCCAGACCGAGGGGGCCGAGCGCGACCCCTTCGAGTGGACGCCGGAGTTCTCGCGCCGCGCCCGCGGCTTCGCGGTCTGGGCGGCGCTCGCCTCGCTCGGCCGCCAGGGGGTCGCGGCGATGATCGAGCGCGGCGTCGCGATGGCGCAGCGCTTCGCCGCCCGGCTCGGCGCCGCGCCGGGGGTCGAGGTGCTCAACGAGGTAGTGCTCAATCAGGTGCTGCTGCGCTTCGCGCCCCCCGGCGGCGGCGACGCCGCGGCGACCGATGCCTGGACCCGGGAGACCATCCGCCGCGTCCAGGAGGACGGTACCTGCTGGCTCTCCGGCACCACCTGGCGCGGCCGCGCCGCGATGCGCATCTCGGTCTCCAACTGGTCGACCCGCGAGGCCGACGTCGATCGCTCGGTGGCCGCCATCCTCGCCGCGGCGCGCCCGCCGGCGGGGTGAGCTTGCGTTCCGCCGATCGCCCTTCCTGCCTCACCGGGCCGGAGCGGCGCCTTGCCCCGATCCGGCCCGCGGCGGCGAATCGGCCGCAATGACGCCCGTCGACCTCGTCGCCCGTGCGGCGGCCGGCACGGCGCCGCTGGGCGCCGCCTCTCCGGTGGCGATCCCCCTCGCGCTGGCGGTCGCCACCCTGGTGTCGGAGGACCTCACCTGCGTCGCCGCCGGCCTGCTGGTGGCGCAGGGGCAACTCTCGTTTCGGCTGGCGGCATTCGCCTGCTTCGCCGGAATCTTCGTCGGCGACCTGCTGCTGGTGGCCGCCGGCCGCTGGCTCGGCCGCCCGGCGCTCGCCCGTCGTCCCCTCTCCTGGCTGGTCTCCGCCGCCGCCGTGGCGCGCGGCGAGCGGTGGTTCGCGGCGCGCGGCGTCGCGGTCGTGGCGCTCTCCCGCTTCGTCCCCGGCACCCGGCTGGCGCTCTTCCTCGCCGCGGGGATCCTGCGCGCGCCGGTCGGGCCGATCGCCCTCGCCCTGCTGGCGGCCGGGGCGATCTGGACGCCGCTGCTGGTCGGCCTCGCCGCCGCCACCGGCGGCGCGATCCTGGCGCGCTTCGAGCAGTTCGAGCGCTGGGCGCTGCCGCTGGCGGCGCTGGCGGCGCTCGCCGTCGTCCTGGCGCTGCACGTCGTCGTCCCCGCCTTCACCTGGCGCGGCCGGCGATTGCTGCTGTCGCGCTGGCGCCGGCTGACCCGCTGGGAGTTCTGGCCGCTCGGCATCTTCCAGCTGCCGGTGTTGGTCAACGTCCTGCGCCTCGGCCTCGTCCACCGGCACCCGACCCTGTTCACCGCCGCCAACCCGGCGATCCCCGCCGGCGGCTTCGTGCTCGAGTCGAAGAGCGCCATCCTGGCGGCGATCCGCCTGCCCGGCGTCGTCCCCCGCTTCGTCCGGCTCGACCTGTCGCCGCAACCGGCGGCCCGCCTCGCCGCCGTCCGCGATGCGCACGCGCGGCTGGGCCAGCCGTTTCCGGTGGTCGGCAAGCCGGACGCCGGGGAGCGCGGCGAAGGGGTGCGGATCCTGCGCCACGCGGAGGCGCTCGACGCCTGGGCGCTCGCCGCGCCGCGCGAGGCGATCCTCCAGATCTGGGTCCCCGGCGTCGAGCTCGGAGTCTTCTACGTCCGCCAGCCCGGAGCGGCGGCAGGCCGGATCTTCTCGATCACCCGCAAGGAGTTCCCCGCCGTGTTCGGCGACGGCCAGCGGACGCTCGAAGAGCTGGTCCTCGCCGACGAACGCGCGGTCTGCCAGGCGCCGACCTACCTCGAGCGGCTGGCCGACCGGCTGCTCGACGTGCCGGCGGCGGGCGAGCGGGTCGAGCTGGTCGACGTCGGCAACCACTGCAAGGGGGCGCTCTTCCTCGACGGGCGCGAGCTCGAGACGCCCGAGCTGGCAGCGCGCATCGACGAGATCGCGCGCAGTTTCGACGGCTTCCACTTCGGCCGCTTCGACCTGCGCGCGCCGTCGCTCGACCACTTCCGCGCCGGCCGCGAGCTGGCGGTCCTCGAGGTCAACGGCGTGACCTCGGAGGCGACCCACATCTATCACCCGGGCGCCAGTCTGCTCGCCGGCTGGCGCACCCTCTTCGCCCAGTGGCGGCTGGCCTTCGAGATCGGCGCCGCGAACGCCCGCCACGGCGCCCGCCCGGCCGGCGTGCGCGAGCTGCTCGCCCTGCTGGCCGAACGGCGGCGCCGGCGCGCCGCGCCCTGACTCCCGCTCAGCCGAAGAAGAGCCGCCGGGCGCGCGGCGAGAGCGCCTCGACGTCGAACAGGACGAAGAAGTCGATGGTGCCGAACTCCCGGTCGATCACCGGCGGGCCGCAGACCCGCCCGGCATAGCGCAGGTAGATCTCGAACAGCGGCGGCAGCTCGAGGCCCGCGGCGCGCTCCGGGTCGGGATCCTCGGTGCCGCTCCATCGGCATTCCCACCCCGGCCGGGCGAGGATCGCGAGGTCGCGGCGCACCAGGCTGCGCCGTTCGAGCTGGTCGAGCGCCCGCTTGCCGTCCCACGGATCCTGGCTGGTCAGCGAGCAGGGGCCGAACAGCCAGCGCCGACGGTTGTGTTGCATGTAGAGCGCCAGCCCCTTCCAGAGCAGGAAGAGGACCGCCTTGAGGCGATGCTCCCGCTCGATGCAGGCCCGCCCCACCTCGACCGCGTGCGCCACGATCTCCGCCGGCAGCGCCGCGAGGTCGAACTCGACGCCGGTGTAGAACCCTCCGGCGGCCGCGGCCATGTCGCTCGTCTGCATGCGGTAGGTGCCGATGATCCGCCCGCTCGGCCGATGCAGGACGATCAGGTGGTGACACCGGGCATCGAAGCGGTCGACGTCGCGGCCGGTCTGCCACGACTCCGCCAGCCCCTCGGCGAGTTCGAGGTTGAACACCCGGAAGCGCAAGCGCAGCACCTCGTCGACCTCGTCGAGCGAACGCGCGAAGCGCACCGCGTAACTGCCCTCCGCGATCTCCCCCGGCGGCAGCGCCTCGGGCGCCGGCGGATACCCGGCGAACTCCGGATGCGTCTCCAGCAGACCCGGCAACGGCTGTTCGGCGACGAGCGTCATGGACGGCCCCTCCGGGATTCCCCCGGCCGGCAAGAAAGTAGCGGAATCCTAGCGCTTCCCCCCGCCAGCGCGCGGCACCCGGGTGACGAACCGGCGACGGATGGGTGATTGGCAATGACGAAAAGCTTCCATAGAAGGGCAAGACAACGCGTCGGAATCGCGGGGTTCGCGAACGGCGGAGGCGGATGGGCGATTGGCAAAGACGAAAGGCTTCCATAGAAGTGAAAGACAAGGCGTCGGAATCGCGGGGTTCGCGACCGGCGGCGGCGGATGGGCGACTGGCAAAGACGAAAGGCTTCCATAGAGGGTAAGGAGCTGCCGGATCCTGGCCGGGCCGCACGGGTCTCGGGCGCACCGGCGGACCCGCGCGGGGCCTGCCTCCCGCTGCCGACCCCTGCCTTTTCCCTCTCTGGGCTTCTGTCTCGAAAGCACTGGCCGGACCCACCCGGAGCCCGCCTCCCACCGCTCCCTCCCGGCCTTTCCCTCTCTGGGCCTTTGTCTCGAGGGCGCCGAACCGACCCACCCGAAGCTGGCCTGCCGCTGCCGACTCCTATCCTTTCCTTCTCTGGGCCTTTGTCTCGAGGACGCCGAACGGACCCACCCGGAGCTCGCCTGCAGCTGCCGTCCCCTGCCGTTTCCCTCTAAGGGTCTTTGTCTTTGTCTTTGTCTCGAACTGAAATGCCTTTCTCCCCGACTCGCGCTCCTGCGCGCCGGGCTTGCGGCCGGTGGAGTCGCACGAGGCATCCTGTAGTGTCGCGGGAACTTTGCTGCGACGGAGCGAGGAGGGCGACGCCATGGCCGAGGGCGGGTGGGTCGACGTGGGGGGCGTGGAGGAGCTCGCAGCGGGGCCGCCGGTGCGCGAGGTGCGCGTCGGCGGGCGGGCGAAGGTGGCGCTGGTGCGCAAGGACGGCGTCTGGTCGGCGATCTCCGGGGTCTGCAACCACGTCGGCGGGCCGCTCGGGCAGGGGCACCTCGACGGCGACTACGTGGTCTGCCCGTGGCACGGCTGGAAGTTCCACCGCGCGACCGGCGAGGGCGAGCCCGGCTTCGAGGCCGACAAGGTGCCGGCGCACGAGGTGCGCGTCGAAGGCGGGCGCGTGCTGGTCTCGGTCGAGCCGACTTCGGGGCGCTCGAAGGCGCCGCACGAGCCGCACCCGCTGGCGCGCCGCATCGAGCGCGAGCCGGGGCCGATCCGCGTCGCCGGCATCTCGACCACGGTGATGAACCGGGACTTGCCGCGCTTCTCCACCTCCGACGAGCTGCTCGCCGCGGCGCTCGGCCACTGCGCGGGGGAGCTCGGTTGCGAGCGCCGGATGATCCGGCTCAACGACCTCTCCTTCCGCGCCTGCGAGGGGTACTACTCGAAGAGCGCCCGCGCCTGCACCTGGCCCTGCTCGATCACCCAGATGGACCCGGACGACCAGCTCGACCAGGTCTACGAGGCCTTCGTCCACTGGGCCGACGTGCTGCTGATCGCCACGCCGATCCGCTGGGGGGCCGCCTCGGCGCTCTACTACAAGATGGTCGAGCGGATGAACTGCATCCAGAATCAGATCACGCTGTCGAACCGGATCCTGCTCAAGAACAAGGTCGCCGGGTTCATCATCACCGGCGGCCAGGACAACGTGCAGGCGGTCGCCGGCCAGATGCTCGGCTTCTTCGCCGAGGTCGGCTGCGTCTTCCCGCAGCACCCCTTCATCGCCCACTCGCGCGGCTGGGACGCCGAGGACATGGAGCGCAACGTCGCCGCGGTGCGGGATTCGAGCGACCTCCACGACGCCGCGCGCGAGCTCGCCGCGCGCGCCGTCGACATGTCGAAGGTTCTGCTCGCCTCCTCGATCGAGGACCGGAGGCTCCTGCGCGGCGGCCGCAAGGCCTACGGCCCGGCGCGAATGCAGGAGGACTGAGCCGCGCCGGCCGCGTCGTTCAGCGTGCCGCCTCGCGCACCGCCTCCATCGCCGCCGCGAGCACCGGGTCGCGGCCGGCGCGCACGTCGGCGACGGAAGTCGTCACGACGCGGTCGGGCTGCACGCCGACGCCGACGAACTCGCGGCCATCCGGATAGGTGTCGCGCTTGGAGCAGACCCGCGCCGAGCCGCCGCCGGGCAGGGCGAACATCAGCGGCTGGCCGGTGCTGCCGCCGGTGGCCTCGCCGATCATCGGTCCGCGCTCGGCCAGGTCGAAGGCGACCGCGAAGTCCTCGGCCGCCGAGTAGGTCCGCGGCCCGATCAGCACCGCCACCGGACCGGCGAAGCGGTGCCCGACGTCGGGTTCGATGCTCCCCGCTTCCGCGACGTGCCACCCTTCGGCGCTGCCCCAGGCGCGAAAGGCCGGCCGGTAGAGGCGGGTCCGCCAGACCGTGGTCGCGGACGGCCGGTCGACCAGGGTCGAGAGAATCCGGTAGCCGTGGCCGCTGTTGCCGCCGCCGTTGTCACGCAGGTCGAGGATCAGCCCCTTCGCCGCCGCGATCTCGTCCCAGTGTGCCATCCACGCCTCGACCACCGCCGGCGAGTCAAATGAACGCAGGTCGACGCGCAGGATTCCGTCGCCGAGCTGCGTCCGCTCGAAGGGGAGGAACGGCGGCGCCACCTTCGCGAGATCCTCCTGCGGCGTGCGGACGAGCCGCACCGTGCGGCGCACGCCGGCGGCGTCCTCGACCAGCAACTCGACCTCGCTGCCCGCCGCCCCGGCGAGCAGGGCGTAGTCCCAGGTTCGCACGTCGAGGTCCTGCGGCGTCGAAGCGGCCTGGTAGGGACGGACCTGCCGCTCGGCGTAAGCCTCGACCGGCTCGCCGTCGACCGCTCACGACCTCGAGCCCCGGCGCGAGTCCGGCACTGGCGAGCGCAGGATCGAGCAGGCGGGTAATCAGTACTTTTCCTTCGATCTTCGCCGTGCGCAGCGCCGGCTTGGTGTAGAAGCGCGGGCGCAGGTCGCGGGGCGGGTAGACGTTGGTGTGGCCGTCGTGCAGGCGGGCGTTGAGCGCCTGCAGCTCGCGGTAGTAGTCGGCGGTGGACTTCGCGGCCCGCACTTTCGGCAGCGTCTCGAGGAAGGCGGCGTCCCAGTCGAGCTCGGGCACCTGGTCGAAGAAGGCGAAGTTCGAGCGCACCTCGGCCCAGTAGCGGGCGAGGCCGGCGATGCGCTCCTCTTCCGGCAACTCGTCGCGGTAAGGGGTCTCGAAGGCGGCGCCGCCCCAGATCCGCCGGTCGTTGGCGGCCAGCGCGCCGGCGGCGGCCAGCAGTCCCGCCCAGCGCGGGTCGGCGTGCAGGCTCGCCAGGTCGGTGTCGGCCGTGAGGTGCTCGACGTTGGCCCAGCCGAGGCCGACCGCGCGCTCGAGCGAGGCGAACGCCGCATCGGCGCGGCCGGCCAGGGCCTGCGCACAGGCGGCGTTGTAGTGATCGGTGGCCTCGAAACGCGCGCAGCCGCGCGCCCGGTCGAACAGGTCGGCGGAACGGGCGTAGTCCCCCGCCGTGTAGGCGGCGAGGGCGGCGTCGAGCGAGCAGGGCACCTGGGCGAAGGCGCCGGCGGCGAACAGCAGGCCGGCGGCGAACAGCGAACGGATTCTGGACATCGGGAGACGGTCTCCGCAGGTCGAAACGGAACGTCCCGGCGCGCCGCGGGCGGCCGGAGGGGGGCTGAGATCTCCTACGGCAGGCGTCCCGCGAGGTTTCGACTTCAGGCGCGTCGCCTTCTCGCGTGCGTCCACGGGCCGAATGTCCGGCAGGCTCGAGTCGGCGCGCGCCTGGAACGATCGCCACGACGAGACAAGACTTCCAGGGAGGGAGAGACAGGGCCAGGGACGGCATCGGGGGCGGGCGGACGGTGGGTCCGGGCGCTGGCCTCGAGACAAAAGCTCATTGAAGGAAAGGCAGGGGCGGCGGTGGAGAGCGGGCGCAGGGTGGGTCTGCCCGAAGTGCGCGAGACCCGCAATGCCCGGCAACGAGCCGGCCGTCTTTCCCTTCTCTGGAAGTCTTTCGTCTTTCGTCTTTGTCTCTGCTTCTCGTCTCTGCTTCTCGTCTCTGCTTCTCGTCTCTGCTTCTCGTCTCTGTTTCTCGTCTCTGTTTCACGCCGTCGGGCGGCGCCGGCTTTTTCCTGGTCTGGCGCCGCCCTCATCGCGGTTGCCGCGCCGGGTCAGATCCGTTCGAGCTGTGGCAGGTGCGCGAAGTGGGCGTCGCACGTCGCCAGGACGAGGTCGTGCTGGAGGCAGAGAGCGGCGATCCAGAGATCGTGCGTCGGGATCGGCGTCCCCTGAGTGCGCAGCTGGCGGAAGACCGCAGCGTAGTGGTGCAGGGTCTGGGCGTCGGGCCAGAGGACCGCCACCGCCGGGCGCCGCAGGAACTGCGCCAGCACCGTTTCGTTCTTCCGCGCCCGGGTGCCGAGGGCGAAGCCGGCGAGCAGCTCGGCGGCGACGACGAAGGGGAGCAGGACCGCCTCCGCGCGCTCGAGTCGGTTCGCCAGCTCGCGGTCGCCGCGCGCCAGGTCCGTGTAACGGTTCGTATCCAGCGCGATCCTCATCGGCCACGCCGCGCGCCGCGCCGGCTCGCGGCGCCGCCCCACAAGTCCGGGTCCACCTTTCGGGGCTCGTCCAGCGCTTCGTCGACGGCCGGCTCGGCGATCCACGACCCGACGACGTCCGAGAGGTCGCGGCGGCGGAGCTCGGCAACCTCTCCTTCCATCCCGGTGGCTTCGCGCAGCGCCTGGATCGCCATCTCGTTCAGGCTGCGCCCCTCCCGCCGCGCCCGCCGGCGCAGCGCGGCGTCGATCTCGGGGGGAACGTTGCGGAGGGTGTATTGCATGCAATCATTGTAGGCGCCGCCTGCATCTTCTGCAAGCGCATACGGAAGGCTGCCAGGTTGTGCGCACCGCGAGTGCGATCCGATGGCCAACCCGACCAGGACGGGCCCCGATCCTCCACGCTGCGCAGCGGAAGAGGGTGCCGCGAGTTCGTGGTCTCAGGAAGCGATCGGATCGATCAGGTCGAGGCCGTCGAAACGTCGAAAGTCGAGGTCGTGCGTCGCCAGCGTCGCGCCGTGTTCGATCGCCAGCGCGGCGAGCAGGGCGTCGGGAATCAGGGGACCGCGAGCGTTCGACCGCTCGATCAGCCCGCGGGCGATCGACCAGTAGCGCGGTCCCGGCTCGAGGACGATCACGTTGGGCCGCGCGAGCCACGCGGCGACGGCATGCGTCGCCTCGTCGGGCGAGAGCGGCTGCGGAAAGACCGCGCGATTCGTCGTCAGCCGGAGAAAGCTTCCGATCGTCCACCAGCTCAGTGCGAACGGCGCCGGAGCCGACAGGCCGGCCTCGAACCACTCGCGTGCGGCGGCGTGCTCGGGCGCGCTCGAGTTGTAGGCGAACAGCAGGAGATTGGCGTCGGCGAACTGCATGGCACGATCGACCGGGACGAGCCGCCGTCAGCCGTGAGTCGGTCCCTCGGCAACTTCGAGCAGATCGCCGACGTTGCTGTAGTCGAGCCCCGGCCGGACTCCGAGCGGGCGGGGCTCGACGCGGAACGGCTCGAC
>JAIOJQ010000080.1 GCA_019911865.1 Thermoanaerobaculia bacterium | reverse complement strand
GCCCCGCCGCAGCTCGCCCCCGCGGAGGAGGGCGCGGCGCCGGCTGGCGAACTGGCGGTGGGTGCGCGCGTGCGCCACCGCGCGCTCGGTTGGACCGGTCGCCTGGAGAAGCTCGAGGGCGAGCAGGCCGAGGTCGCCGTCGCCGGCAAGCGGGTCAAGGCCCGCCGCGGCGAGCTCGTCGCGGTGGGCGACGGCCGGCCGGCACGGCCGAGCACCGCTACCGCCGCGGCGCAGGAGGCCGCGCCGGCCGAGCTGATGCTCCTCGGCCGCCGGGTCGAAGAGGCGCTCGCCGAGCTGGACGACTTCCTCGACCGGGCCGTGCAGGCCGAGCTGCGCGAGGTGCGGGTGGTGCACGGCCACGGCACCGGCCGGCTGCGCGACGCCCTCCGCGAGCACCTGCGCCGCCATCCGCTGGCGGCGGCGAGCCGCGCCGGAGCTCCCAACGAAGGGGGCAACGGTGCCACCGTGGTGACGCTGCGCAGCTAGGAGTACAGAGGACTGCTGGCGTCCCACCGGAGGCTCGACCGTTCCCGGACGGAGTGCACCGGAAGGTCCCCCGCAGCCGCGCGCCGGCCGTGTCGCCGGGCGCGCCGCATCCGGCCGGCATGCCGGGCCGGGTGGCGTAGCATCGGCGCCCGGCGATGCGGCTCTCCAACCTTCAGCTCACCCCCCAGTTCGTGCAGGCGGTGCGCGACGCGGTCGACGTCTACGAGATCGCCGCGGGCCATACCCGGCTGCAGCGCGCGGGGCGCAAGTGGAAGGGGCTCTGTCCGCTGCACAAGGAGAAGACCCCGTCGTTCCAGGTCGACCCCGAGCTCGGCTTCTTCAAGTGCTTCGGCTGCGGCGAGGGGGGAGACGCGATCAAGCTGCACATGCTGCTGACCGGCGACGACTTCGCCGGCGCCATGGAGGCACTGGCGCAGCGCTTCGGCGTGCCGCTGCCCGCCCCCGCCGCGGCGCACCGCGGCGGCCGCGCGAAGTCCGAGACGGACCTCGACCCGGAACAGGTGCTCGAAGCGGCCGCCGCCTGGTACCGCGAGCAGCTGGCGCGCTCCGAGACCGCCCGCCGCTACCTCGAGCGCCGGCAGATCCCTGCCGCGCTCGCCGAACAGTTCGGCCTGGGCTACGCCCCCGAAGGGTGGCGCCACCTGATCCAGGCGCTGGCCGGCAAGGTCCCCCTGGGCGACCTGCTGGCGGTCGGGCTGGCGGCGCGCCCGGAGGGGGGCGGCGAGCCGTACGACCGCTTCCGCCACCGGCTGATCTTCCCGATCCGCAACGGCGCCGGCCGGCTGGTCGGCTTCGGCGGCCGGACCCTCGGCGACGACCTCGCCAAGTACGTCAACACCGCCGAGACCGAGCGCTTCCACAAGGGACAGCTCCTCTACGGCTTCGACCTCGCCAAGCGGGCCATCCGCGAGTCCCGCCGCGCTCTTCTGGTCGAGGGGTACGTCGACCTGCTGGGGGCCCGGGCGGCGGGCATCGAGGACTGCGTGGCCAGCATGGGGACCGCGCTGACCCCCGAGCAGGCCCGGCTGCTGGCCCGCTACGCCGACGAGGTGGTGCTCGGTTACGACGGCGACCCGGCCGGCGAGACCGCCTGCCGGCGCGCTCTGCCGATCCTGCTCGGCCAGGGGTTGGCGGTGCGCCGGGCCCGGCTGCCCGAAGGGGAGGATCCCGACTCGCTGCGCCTCAAGGAGGGTGCTCCGGCGCTGCGCGCGGCGGTCGATCAGGCGCAGGACTTCGTCCAGACCGAGATCGACCGCGTCGTCCCGGGAGACGTCCACCGCAACCCGCACGGGCGCTCGCGGGCCGGAAAGGAGATCATCGACCTGCTCAAGGCGGTTCCCGACGCCATCCTGCGTTACGGATATGCCCGCATGGCGGCGGAGCGGCTGGGTGTCCCGCTGCATCTGCTCACCCCCCGGCTGGAGCTGGGGGAGGGGGTGCTGCGGCAGAGTCTGCGGCCGCCGGCGGTGCCGGAAGGGGCCTCCGGCCCGGTCACCCCGGGTCGCCGGGGTGAGGAGGAGGCGCTGCGCCTGCTGCTGCTGGCCGCCGACCGCGGCGAGGGGCTGCCGCCGGCCGCCGAGCTGCCGCCGGCCGAGGCCTTCTTCGATCCCGACCTGCGGAAATTTTTCGAGGCCTTCCGGACGCTATATCTCGCAGGAGCGGTTCCCCGCCTGCGAGACGTCCTCGGGGCGGTGGCCGACCTGCCCGGCGCCGACGGGAAGGCGGCGCAACTTCTGGTAGAATCAGAGGATTCGCCCGGAGCGCCGCCGCTCGGTGACGCTCTTCGTTCACTCTCCCGGCGCTGGATGCGGCACCGACTGCGCGAACTGCACTCGCTCATTTCCGAGGCCCAGCGACGGGGAGACGCCGCCGACCTCGAAGCCTTGCTCGCCGAGAAGAACGCCGTCAGCGCCGGGCTCCACCCCACGGCGCCGAACGCGCGGACCACCGGCGCGGAGTAGATCTGTGAGCCCGACGAAGATCGTCCAAATCGAAGACAAGTACACCCCGGTCCGTCAGCTGATCGAGCTCGGGCGACAGAAGAAGTTCCTGCTCTACGACGAGATCTACGAAGTCCTCCCCGACGAGGTCATCGGGCTGCCGGACGACGTCGACGAGATCTACCGCCGCTTCGAGATGCTCAAGATCGCGGTGGTCGACCGTCCCGAGCGCTACGTCAACCGCGACGACGTCGAGCCGGCGCCGGTCTCGGAGTTCGACAAGAAGGACGGCGACGAGGGGCTCGACCTGTCGGTCGACGAGCACGAGAAGACTTCCGACCCGGTGCGCATGTACCTGCGCGAGATGGGCACCGTGCCGCTGCTCGACCGCGAGGGCGAGGTGGAGATCGCCCAGCGCATCGAGCAGGGCGAGTGGATGATCTACGAGGCGCTGTGCGAGAACCCGCTCGTGCTGCGCGAACTGCTGCGCCTCAACGAGCTGGCGCAGAAGGACCGCAAGGTGCTGCGCGAGCTGGTCTCCGGCAACGACCCGGACGAGCCGCTCGACCCCAAGGCGGCCGACCGCATCAAGCGCAACCTCAAGATCTTCGAACAGATCGGCAAGCTCGACATCGAGATCGGCAAGCTGCGCCGTCGCCAGGAGAAGTTCAAGGAGGGCGGCGCCCGGCACCAGGAGTTCGAGCGCGAGATCGACCGCCTGCTCGGCCGGGTGTCGCAGGAGATCCGCTCGATCGACTTCTCGCTGCAGACGCGCAACCGCCTGGTCGACTACCTGAAGAACCTCGACCGCCAGTTCGGTGCCTTCGAGCAGGACGTGCGGCGGGCCCGGCTGGCGCTCGAGAAGGAGACCAACAAGGAGCTCAAGGACCTGCAGAAGCGGCGCATCGAGAAGTACCGTGCCCGCATCGCCGAGCTCGAGGAGCGCTACGGCACCAGTCACGAGCAGGTCGCGACGACGATCCGCAAGATCCGCCAGGGCGAAGCGATGTGCGAGCGCGCCAAGGAGGAGCTGATCGTCGCCAACCTGCGGCTGGTGGTGTCGATCGCCAAGAAGTACACCAATCGCGGCCTGCAGTTTCTCGACCTCATCCAGGAGGGCAACATCGGCCTGATGACGGCGGTCAAGAAGTTCGACCCGAACAAGGGCATCCGGCTCATCAGCTACGCGGTCTGGTGGATCCGGGCGTACATCCAGAACTACATCATGCGGTCCTGGAGCCTCGTGAAGATCGGGACCACCCAGGCGCAGCGCAAGCTCTTCTACAAGCTCGCCAAGCAGCGCCAGATCGTCAGCCGCCAGCTCCGCGAGCTGGAGGAGGAGTCCGACCTCACGCTCAACGAGACGATCGCCAAGAACCTCGAGGTCTCCGAGTCCGACGTCGAGGAGATGGACATCCGCATGTCCTCGCGGGACTTCTCGCTGGACGCGGCGCTCGACGACGACGACTCGACCACCCACGGCGACCTCCTGCCCTACGACGGCAAGAGCCAGGAGGAGTTGCTCGCCGAGCGCGAGACGCAGTATAGAACCGCCGACAGCATCTCGAAGGCTCTCGGCGTCCTCAGCGAGCGCGAGGCGCGGATCGTCCGCGAGAGGATCATGGCCGACTCCCCGAAGACGCTCCAGGAGATCGGCGACGATCTCGGAATCAGCCGCGAGCGCGTTCGGCAGATCGAGGCCCGGGCGCTGAAGAAGCTGAAGGGCCAGATATGCCAGGTGGAAGCGGGATCGGCGTAATCTCGGAGGCCGTGCGCGAACGGAGCGGCTTCGTCGAGCCGCTCTACGCCGAGATCGAAAAACGAATCGTCGGTCAGCGCCCGCTGATCGAGAACATCCTGATCGGGATCCTCTCGAGGGGCCACATCTTCCTCGAGGGGATCCCCGGTCTCGCCAAGACGCTCACCGTCAAGACCTTCGCCGAGGCCATCGACGTCGGCTTCCAGCGCATCCAGTTCACGCCGGACCTCCTGCCGGCCGACATCATCGGCACGCAGATCTACGACCCCCGCGAGGCCGTCTTCAAGACGCGCATGGGGCCGGTCTTCTCGAACCTGATCCTCGCCGACGAGATCAACCGCGCCCCGGCCAAGGTCCAGAGCGCGCTGCTCGAGGCCATGCAGGAGCGCCAGGTCACCATCGGCGACCGGACGCACAAGATCGACGAGCCCTTCCTGGTCCTCGCCACCCAGAACCCGATCGAGCAGGAGGGGACCTATCCGCTCCCCGAGGCGCAGATCGACCGGTTCATGCTCAAGCTCCTGGTCGGCTACCCGACCAAGGCCGAGGAACTGGAGATCATGGACCGCATGGCCGGGGGCCGGGACATTCCGGTCAAGAAGGTCCTCACCCGGGAGGACCTCTTCGCCGCCCGGGAGACGGCCTCCTCGGTGTACCTGGACGAC
>JAIOJQ010000079.1 GCA_019911865.1 Thermoanaerobaculia bacterium | reverse complement strand
CGCCACCGGCGACGCGCAGATCCAGGCGGCGCGCGGGAAGAGCGTCAGCGCCGCCTGGATCTGCGCGTCGCCGGTGGCGAGCACCTGGTGCGAGGCCTCGATGCCGAACTTCGAGGCCAGCGCCTCGGCGCGGATCTGGCGCAGCGCCACGGCCCGCACCGCCTCGTCGGCGAGTCCCGCGGCGGCCGCCTCCGGGTCGTCGATCTCGCGGGCGACGAGCCAGGCCCGGAACTCTTCGAGGATCGCCGGCTCGGGCGACCAGCCGCGGTCGAGGTCGGGGCGCGCGGCGGCGTACTCGACGCCGAAGTTGAAGAAGGCGGCGCGGGCGAGGAGGAACTGCACGTAGGGCGCCAGCTCGTCGAGCTCGACCTCGACGTCGGGCGTGATGCCGCCGCCGCCGTAGACCTTGCGCCCGGTGTCGGTGGAGTAGGCCTCGCCGTTCGCCTCGGGGGGCGCCGTACCGTTGGCGCGCGCCTCGACGTCGGCGCGCGTCTGGTAGTCGAAGAAGGAGTCGTAGTCGCGCTGGATCAGGCGGCCCGACGGCGTGTAGTACTTCGCCGTGGTCAACGCCAGGCCGGCGCCGTAGTTGAGGTTGTAGACCGTCTGCACCAGCCCCTTGCCCCACGTCGGGGTGCCGACGACCAGCCCGATGTCGTGGTCCTGCGCCGCGCCGGAGACGATCTCGGAGGCCGAGGCGGTGCCGCTGTTGACCAGCACGATGAGCGGCAGGCCGAAGCCTTTGGCGTTGCCGGCCGCCTCGAACGACTGCTGCGAGTCGCGCACCCGGCCGCGCGTTTCGACGATCGAGCTGCCGCGCGGCAGGAACTGCTCGGAGACGGCGATCGCCTGGTCGAGCAGGCCGCCGCCGTTGTTGCGCAGGTCGAGGATCAGCCGCTCGAGCCCGCGGCCGCGCAGCCGCTCGAGCGCCTCGGCAACCTCGTCGCCGGTCGAGCGGGAGAAGTCGCTCACCGAGATGTAGCCGGTGCCCGGCTCGATCATGTAGGCGTAGCGGACGGTGGTCTGCGGGATCTCGTCGCGCACCACCGTCAGCTCGAGCGGCTCGGGGAGGCCGGCGCGCAGGATGGTGATGCGCACCTCCGTCCCCTTCGGGCCCTTGAGGCGCGACACCGCGTCGTCGAGCGCCATGCGGGCGGTCGATTCCCCCTCGATGCGGTCGATGATGTCGCCGGCGCGGATGCCGAGTCGCGAGGCCGGCGAGCCGTCGAGCGGCGAGATGACGGTCAGCCGCCCGCCGCGGTTGCCGATCAGGATGCCGAGACCGTAGAAGCTCGCCTGCTGCTTCTCGCGCATGCGCGAGAAGTCGTCCGGCGAGAGGAAGGTCGAATGCGGGTCGAGCGTGCGCACCATGCCGTCGATGGCGGCGAAGACGAGGTCGCGGTAGGGCACTTCGCGGCCGTAGCGCTCGTGGGCGACGGTGACCAGTTCGGCGAACAGGTGGAGATCCTGGCGCGCCGCGGCCGGACCGGCCGACAGGCGGTCGCCCGCCGCGGCGCCGAGAACGGTCGAGGAGACGAGCAGGAAGAGGGCGGCGAGTCGCCAGGGGCGGCGCACGGCGGCGAGGCTAGCACAGCCGTCGCGGCTTGACGCCGGGGTCGGCGCGGTCGAAGATGCGAGCGGAGGTCACGTGTTCGGATCCCTGGGACTGCCCGAAATCCTCTTCATCCTGGTGCTGGCGCTGCTGCTGTTCGGGCCCAAGCGCCTGCCGGAGATCGGGCGCACGATCGGCAAGGGGCTGGGCGAATTTCGCCGCGCCACCAACGACCTGCGGCGATCGATCGAGACCGAGATCGCGATCGACGACCCGCCGATCCGCCGGCCGACGGCGGTGCCGCCGACCGCCGCGGC
>JAIOJQ010000078.1 GCA_019911865.1 Thermoanaerobaculia bacterium | reverse complement strand
GCTGGCCGCAGGCCACCCGGAGGGCTCGGCCTTGACGCCCCGCAGCGGCTGATGAGACTGGTCGTGCGTTGAGGGGGAGAGCGCAGCGTCAGGCGGATCCCTGGCTTCGCGGAGCCCGGATCTTCGGCTTTTCCGCAGCCGTCGCGCTGCTACGAGGGAGAGCTAGAGGAGTATCTAAAGGGAACTACAGGGGGGTGGCGCAGGTGCCGGTGAGTGAAGGACTTGCACCCAGGTTGCGTCACCGAATCATCGGCTCGGCGTCACCGATTCATCGGTGGCAGGGCGCCTGGCGTCACAGTTTCATCGGTGGGGGCGTCACCGTTTCATCTGGAAAACTTGGCCACTTCCGCAGGGTTCTCCGCAGTCTTGACGCCGACGAGGGCGTCACACTTTCATCGGTCAACATGGCAGTCGACCGCGGCAAGTGGCACCTGCGGCGTTCGCCTACAGGATCAGCGGGATCGATTGCGGCCGGGCGTGGCCTGACGTCCTCGCGGCGTGGGCGCAGCGCTCGCTGCACCAGACGCGCTTCGTTCCGCGCTCCTCGGGCTCTAGGTGGTAGTCGCCTACACGGAGCGGGTGTCGGCACTGGGAGCAGACGGTCTCCTGCGAGGGTCGATAGATCCGAACGAGTCGGTGGTGGTTCAACGGGTCCTCCCTTCCGTGTCGCTGTCGTCCACGGCGAGGGAGGGACCGGCGAAAGAGGACGAGCCGTCAAGGGCGCGAAGCGCCGACAGGGAACCCTTGACGGCCGGCTCGCCGGTCTAGGGTGAAGCCAGGGGATCGAGGAGACAGGGAAGGGACGCGCTTTCCCCCTACCTCCGCCACGGCGACTGGTCGACAACCGCCGCTGGAGGTGTCAACCGCCGCTCCCTGCTAGCACTGGGCTCCTCTGAATGCCAGAAAGCTTGGGACGATCTGTTCGGAATCAGCGGTTCGTTCGTTTATATCGGCGAGGGCCACATGACTTCGCCGATCCAGCGACGACCGGACGACACCGGTCTGGAATTGTCGAAGCATGTCCGTCTATAGTCAGTGGCAACAGGCGACTTGCCACGTTGCTCCAATCACCGCTTCGACAGAGTTCGAAGCCAGGCGCCAAGAATGCGTCCGACCTAGACCGGAGGAGACCAGACGTGCCTACCTATGGATCGCCAGGCAATGCTGATGCGCTGAGCCCCACACTCAAGTCGACCTGGAACGACATCATTGCCGCGAACTACCAATCGCTCTCTGGGCTCCACTCTCGGTTCTTCTCGATAGATCACAGCTCAATCCAGAACCCCGCAGAGGCCTCAGCCGCTTGGTTCGGCGACCCCGCCGAGCCTGCCTTCTGTCTCGATGAAGACTGGGCAAGGCGCTTGAGCGACTGGGGTGTCCGAGGTCGGCATCAGCTTCACAACGAGTATTGCGAGTACGTCGTGAAGTACGAGCGAGACACCTCCGGGGTCCTCCGCCCGCGGGAGGTCCACGTCACTACAGAGCTTCGCGAGTTCTGGATGCTCATGGCCGTCGAGGACCCGGCTCTACTTCAGGCCACAGCGGCATCGGTCCTTGGCTTCGTCCCTTCTTGGCAGGAACTCTATGGCGGCGACCCGAACACTTGGGACGCGACCGCGCGCAAAGTCGCCTTCGCTAACCAAGTGGCCGGCCACGGAAACGACCAAGAGCTGATCAACCACGGAGTATCTGCTCAGCCGCTCGGCATGCTGAACCGCGCCAACGCCCTCTTCATGTCCCACCCAATAAATGGTCTTGACGACCTGCTTTACATCGTCCTCTTCGGAGCACAGCCATACGCAAGAAGTGGAGGCGCTGGAGCCCTTCTGCCGGCAACAAAGGAGCAGATCTTCCGAGCGTTCCAGGTCGAGCACCTTGCCTGTCGCCATGCCGACCCCGCCGCCGCAACCGCTGCCCACCAGCAGGCGTTCAATGGACGCTCAGTCGCGTTCGCTGATCCGCTTGGCGTCTACATCGTCAACTTCACGCAGAGCGTGTTTCACTACCAAGGAACCGAGATTCCCGCAGGATGGGTTCGGTACTCGCGAGGCGATGGTCCAGGGCGATTCCAGCGCCTGGAGTTCGGAGCGCCCGCTGGCTCTGGGATCTTTCTAGACGAGATCGATGTCCTCGACGGTGCAGGCAGCCGCAAACTCACTGGCGGGTATGACGTCGCCCGCCACCTAGAAGTCGGACCTCGACTTCTCATTGGCCCTTCGACACCGGTGCAACCAGCTGAGTTCCAGGTCCTCACGACATCCACCAGTCCGATCAACTGCTCAGGCGCTGCAGTTTGCGCGGCCATCAAGGCTCTCAGGGCCGATTTCGAGGCCGCGATGCCACTGGTTCGGCTTGCTCCGCGCACGATGGGCCGAATCTGATTCGGCACTAGCGGCGTCAGAGCGAGAATCAGCCATGGATATCCAGGAAGGTGTCTACTTCCGGCCCGGGGAGAGGCCAAGAGGACACTTCCTCATCACCTTCCTCTCGGTCGACGAAGGGGGTCGCGCTGATGACGTTGGAGAAGCGCTGACGCTACTGTGGGCGAGACTTCGGGCACTCAAGCGCGGCGAAACGAACGACCTACCCGGACATCCAGTGCCTTCGGGAAACCTGGATTGCCTGATCGGATACGGGCCGAAGGCCTTCAAGTTGACGGGCGCCCCGACGTCACTTCCGGGAGAGTTGGGCCCAGCGAGTAGGTTCCTATCTCCGCGTACTACGGGCGGCGGACCCATTCTTGTCGGGTCGGGCGTCGACTACGCAGCAGACACGGTGAAGAACGTCGCGACAGAGGAGATTGCGCTGCAATTCACCGCAGACTCTGCACTGGCCGTTCGGAGAGCGTACGTCGAGACCTGGAAGGAGCTACGAGCTCAGGGTGGCCCTGTTCGCATCGGTACTTTCTTCGACGGATTTCAACGCGACGACGGCAGAAGCTGGCTGAGCTTCCATGATGGACTATCGAATCTCATCAGCGGCCCAGAGCGGCATGAGGCGATCCGCATCAAATCGGGGCCATTCATAGAGGGCACTACGTTCGCCTTTCTCCGCCTCGAGGTTGATCTCGATACCTGGCAGACTATCAATGCGAGCTCTCAAGAGGCACTGGTAGGAAGAAGCAAGCTCACAGGCTGCCCGCTCGTTGCTGTAGATGCAGCGGGCGACCTTGTCGCAGATGCTACTTGCCCTGCACACGGCACAAATGAGGTTGGGGAACAAGGCAACGAGACCTTCCGCGAACCTCCACTTGGTGTGCCGCAAGTCATCAAGCGGTCGCATGTACATCGCTCGAACTTCTCACACAGCCAAGCGACTGGCGACCCCGGGTCGTTACGGATCTTTCGTCAGGGTTATGAGTTCCTGGAGGCGCGCACGAGTAGCCCCGGTTTCAGAGCCGGTTTGAACTTCGTCAGCTTTCAGGACACTCCGCGCCGTGTCCTCAGCATCTTGACGAGGTCTGGTTGGCTTGGTAACACCAACTTTGGCGCAGGACTGGGCACCCCCCAGGATAAGGGGCCGTTGCTCCTTAGCTGTCGCGCGGCCGGCGTCTATCTCGCTCCTCCCGTTGGTGATCCCGACGTACTGCCGGGCGGGGAGATCTTCGGGCTCTAGAGCCTGCTCCGGGCCGCGCTGCTCGCGCCGTCGACTCGGCACCCGAGTCGGCGAGGGCCGGAGGACCAAGGCCTCGGGAGACACGGCGAGGGCTACAGCGCGCCCTCTAGGGCGGCACCCGGGTCGGCAAGGAGAATCGGACGGTGGCAAGCGATTGGCCGTGACACGTTGGAAAGGTTGGGGCCGAGAACTGTCAGCCAGATAGCCACTCAACGGGCACCAACGCCTTCCCGCCGCGCCACTCCTCGACAAGATGCACATCGGCGCTTCCCCAGACGTCCGAGCTGGCGTGGTCAAGCACGAGGATCTGAAGCCGCTTGGTGGCCTTGGTGGCCGCTGCCAGCGTGACGAAGACCTTCTGAACCGCCGCAACATCCTCATCCGCAAGCATCGGATCAGGAGTCGCTTGAGTCCGCGCGCCCGCTAGCTTGCGAGGGAAGTAGACCTGGCTCGGCTGATCGAGAACGAGGAGACTCGGCACGGGATTTCCCTTCTGACTAAGAAACAGCTCCTGGAGCCCGAGTATGGACGCGACGTGGTACGAGAGCCAATTCGCACCGCTTCCGATCTCCCAGAGGAAGTCGGGACGTCCAGAGGGACCCGTCACCCGAATCGTCAGATCGTCGATGATCAACTCTGCTGGGTCGCTGGGTCGCTCCGCATCCAGACCCGGAAGGAGCCGCGCCATTGTCGCCGACAACCGCTGAAGGGCGGCCTTCTGCCGGTCCCTAACGGCGTTGTCCGATGAAGCCACCCGGAGCGAGTCGAGGCGACTCTTCAGTTCAGCGATCTCGGCAGCAAGAGCCGGGTCGCCCTCAGGAGCATTCAGGATCTTCAACGCTTGCTCCAAGCGCCCAATGAACCGATCCACGGCGGTTCTGCGCCAGCGCTCGTCTCGAATTCGGGCCGACCGCGTCTCCACGGCCTGCTTCCGTGCGCGAACACCCTTGAAATGGTCCGTGAGTTGCCGCATCTGCTCACGCACCTGAACAAGCTCCTTGGCGAACACAGCAGGCACTGGATCGAGCTGCCTAGCGGTCGCTTCCACGTTTGCCAGCGCGTCACAGAGTGCATCGAGCTCCCCATTCGCGTGATCGAACGCGCCGCCGCACACGGGACAGGTCGCAGGGCTTAGCTCAGAGAGCTCCCGCAACCACCGGGAGAGTTGAAGGCGGTCTCTCTGCTTCTTCAAAGCACCCGAATAGTCATCGACGGCAGACCGCAACCGTGCCAAGTTGTCTAAGCGCGCCTTCACCTCGGCGAGCTGCAGCGAAACCGCCCCCTCCTCCCTGTCGAGGTCAGCAGCCTCAGTCGCCGCTGCGTCGAGGGCGCTGTCTGAAACTTCGGCGTCGGCCGACGTCTTCTTGAGTACGTCCTCGAGCGACGCGACCAGTTCCTCGTCGCGACGACCAGACGCGGCGTCCTCGGGAGCGAGGAGCCCTAGGTCGCGGGCCTCGGAGGCCCAGTTTCGAAGCTCGGCGCGCCACTCCGCGGAGGCATTGCGCTGTGCCTCAAGCTCGCGTTCCTTGCGCCGCATCTCTCGTACGAGCAGATCAATCTCCCAGCGTCGCGCGAGTGCGTCCGGAGTTAGAGCACCGAGCACATACGGAAAGATCGTCCGAAGCTTCTCCTTGTGCTCCATCGTATCGGCCTTGAAGAACAGGACATCAGGGTTAGCAATGATGTTCTGCGGCTGGAAGACGAACGCCAAAAGGTCGCGGAAGCTGGGCCTGCCCCTAAACCCACCAGCTGGGCCGCCCGGGTCGAACCCGAGGTTAGAGAGGCCGGCCAGCTGATCGAGCATCCGCTTCACGGCATCAACATTCGAGTTCTTCTCCTCAATCGCGCTCGGGATCTCGACCTTCTGGCCTTCGAGCACGAACATGTCGCCGGTACTCTGCTGGGTCCCCGGTTCCCGTCTCGCAAGGAGCTTCTCTCCGTCGCTCGTGGCAATAACCACACCGAACCAAGAGCAGGCGTCGCGGATCGTCGCCACCGGCACTCCGCAACGCTCGGAGCCGAGGCAGTAGTCGATGATGGGGATGACTGCAGACTTCCCCGTCTTCGAGGCTCCAGTGATCACGTTCAGCTTGCCCTCTGCGAACGAGACGACGCGCGGCGCGAGCTTGCTATTGCGAGGCCAGAGGACAAGGTTCCGCAGTTGGAAGTGCATGTCAGAATTCCACCTTGAGAAGCCCTGCGACTTCGAAGAGTGAGACGTCTCGGCACCAACTGCCGAGTTTCTCGGCGGCCTTCAACAGGTCGCTGACGGCCTTCGCCTCGGTAGGCGCAGCCGCGAGCGACCGAGGCCAGAGCACGGCCTCGGCCGGAACGAGTGTCAGCAAGCCCGCGCGCAACGCGATTCGAAGAGAACGCAGGGATAGATCCCGCATCGCCAGCATCCGCGGCTGAAGCGAGAGCAGAACGTCACCCCGATCACGGAACTTCTCCTCGAACCTCCGGAGGCCCGACCCCGCCTGGGTGCCTTCCACCTCACACAACGACCGCGCATGAAACGTTAGCGGCAGGACCACGAATGACAACGGCACGGGCGTGCCATTTGGGCTGGAGCTCGGGCTGTATCCGCATGTGAAGCGCCAGAGCATCGCCGCGCCGAGCGCTGGATTCTGCATCGCTTGCACTTCATTGAGGATTCGCGTCATTCGCCACCATCCTTGACTGGATCGGGCGCCAAGGCCGTTGGCGCTGTTGCTGATGGCGGCGGTGGAGGATGAGGCGCAGGCTCCGCCGGGCGAATCCCTTCCGATACGGCACCCTCATCGTTTGGTGGACATCTGGCCACTGCCGCTGCCGCGACCAGCTCTCGAAAACGCGGATGCCAGCCGAGACGCATTGAGTCCGCCAGCGTGTGAAAGCTACCTGGGACGAAGTACGTGGGAACCTCCATCCCCTGAAGGCGTACCTGAAGCGCCATGCAGTTGGCGTAGAGGAGACGCCCTCGGTCCTCCTCGATGGCTGCCTTCTGCTCGATCTCGACGCGCGTTCTCTGACTCTGCCACCCGCGCTCAAGCCCGTCCTCGAACTCGTGGAAGCTTCCTTCGATTACGTCGCCTTGCTCGCTCCACGTTGTTCGATCGACCGCAGACCGGAGAAAGTCGTGTACCGATCGATGCAGGTCACATTCCTCGCACCTCACTGCTTCTAGCTGCCGCACATAGGTCCGGCTGCGAAGCTCCTTCTGAACGTCAGCCTCAGAGATCTCCGCAGGCGTCGAAGTCAAGAGGCTTTCGGACCGATCAAACTTCTTCGCTGCCGCTACGAGTTGCTTCTGGAATTCCTCCCATGAGAGGACCGCGGGGAGCCGCTTCTCGATGCGCTTATCGATGGCACGTTTCGCCCACCCGAGCAGGTGTTTCAGCACGTCTTCACGAGCCGTTTCGCTGATCGCCTTCTCGGCAATCAGCACAAGCAGGTCATCGTTAGGCGAGCCGGAGCCACTCTCGAGGATGACGTTCGCAAAGAGCAACGCAACCACCTCATCTGAGGCTGACAACACGCCGTTCACATGCTCCGCGAGTTCGCTCGGCAACTTGGCCCGCTCCAAACGTTTCGGAGCAGCGCCCCAGAACTCCGTCCGTAGCGCCTCGACAAGCGCGGCTGCGTCAACCCTCGTACTTGTTGCGTGGATTCGCTCGATGACATGACCGCGGTGGCTCTGGGCCACGTACAGCACGAACTTCGTGTCTGACCTCAGGGCCCCGTCCCGGATCGCGCGAACCCAATTGTGCAGTGTCTTCCAGAGCTCGAGTGCGCGATCAGCAACGGGATTGTGGGCGAGCCCGCTCTTGTCCTGCTCCACAACGACACCAGCTGCAGCTGAAGTCGCGACATCGTCCAGGTGTTCGACGGAGACCGATTCACCCTGGCGGGCGCGAAGCAAATGAGCGACGACTCGGGTGATCTGAAGAGAGTAGCCGTAGAACTGACCAGGCACTTGGTTGCTGCGTCGCTTCTTGTTTGCGGCCTTCGCGGCTGTTGGCCTCGCGCGAGTCATTGATTTCCCCCGCTCACTTCGACCAAACCAGCCGACGCCACCAGATAGCTTGCCGCCAGCTCGATGGGTATGTCCTGCCGGAGTGCCCCCCTCAGCATCGGCTTCGTCTTCCCCGTCGACAAAGCCCTCCGTCGCGACGGCGGGCTTGTGCCGTGTTCGGGCGCAGCGTATGTCGGCCTCATCTCAACGTGTCTCTCCACCCCCATGAGGAGGGTTCCCAGGTCCCGCACTCGCCGGACGCCAGAATCGGGTCGAGGAAGTAGGTTACTGCTTTCGCAACTTCTTCTAGCGTTGCCCAAGACAACTCATCGGTTGCGGCCAGCGCCGCGTAGGGAGCCTCCCAGAACGTTGGCGCCGGTGGGACTGAAGCGGGCACCTGATGGGTGCACCTAAAGGCAAAGGTCGCCTCGATCGCACGGCGGAGCTCTGCGCCGACGATCGGTCCAGTCGTTGCCAGAAGCGCAAGGTCGGGGAGATCGCGGACCCGGGTGTTGGGTCGCGGCCGAGGCATCGTGAGTGCATGCAGCTTTTCGGCGACGTGTGAGACAACGGGGTAAAGCCGCAGAGCTGGAGGCTCGATGCCTGCGAAGCCGAGCGTGTCATCGGCCGTGACGATGTCCGGCTCGCCGATCAGCGGATCGCCGAAAGCCACGTCGACGCCAAACGGCCGCCCGTAGATCATCCCGCCGAGTCGGCACTCGGCGCGGTAGCGATAGCCCTCGTACCGCATACCCTCGTTCTGGATTTCGGGATGCTCGTCGTCCGGATGGACCTCGAACCGCATCGAGTCGCCGAGGTCGAGTCGGCCGGCCTCCTGTAGGCGTTCCAGAACGTCCGCCGACGAGCCCGTCATTCTCAGGTCGACGTCCCTCGTCGTGCGCGCTCGCGCGAGGCGGAGCTCGAGTACGAGCCCGCCCTTGAGCGTGACCGCATCGCCCGCGACTCGCGTGAGACGGGCCAGGAAGCGATCGAAGACAAGGAGTTGCCGACGCCGCGCAAAGTCCGCTCCCGTCATCGACGACGACCTGATCCGCTGTTCCAGCGCCTGTTTGAACGCCAGCGGCGTCGCATACTTATGGACTGTCATTGCGTCGCCGTCCTGCTCTTTCCCTGCTCGCTGCGAAGTCGAGTTTCATCGGCGGCCGTGATCAGGCCACGGCGGCGGGCCTGGAGAATCGCCTGATGAACGAGGCCCGGCGCGACGTCCGCCTCAATGCTGTCGCTCAGAGTCCGGAGCGGCGCCGTCACAGGCACGGCCCCGAAACTCATGCGATCCGGATCGCTGACATCGGCGAAGTGGAGCACGAGTCCCGAGGGAACGCGGAACCGGCGACGGCGCCACGTCGCGGGCAGCGTCAGGTGAACCTTGCCGGGTAGAACGTCCGAAAGATCGTGGAGCGCCAGCGCTGTCTCGTGGGAGAACACGCCCGCCTGCTCGCTCCAGAGCCAAAGGACAACGAGGTCCTCGTGGTCGCTGGCCGGGAAATGCACGAGCCGATAGATTCCGCGGCGAGCGCGCACCATCTTCCCGCTCGCCAGGTGCTTGTGCAGGAGGGGGCGCGAGTATCCCGACTGTGCGGCCTGTGTCGTCGAGAAATAGCCATCCTGCCCTTGAGCTACCCCGAAGAGGCTGTTCCAGTCGGGAGATCGCTTGTTCCGGAGGGTGCGCACAGCGCACAGATGTTAACCCTGGGTTAACCTTTGCGCAAGCTGAGGGTCCCCTGGCCTCTGGTCCAGCCCTTCTGCCGAATCTCCCTCCGGGCCAAGCCGAGCAGGACCTCATCTACACGCCGGAGCTACCGCGCGCAGCGAACGAAGAGCCTCGGCCCGTCACAGTTTCATCGGCGCCCGCCGAGGCGCCACGTGAGTCGAGGACGGCTGGAGCACGAGGCCCTTGTCTCCGGGACCGACGCGAACCTCCGGGTAATAGTCGATGACGCTCTTCAGGTAGCCGAGGAACCGCTTCTTGAAGTGACGGGGGATGGCGTAGCCGCACCCGAACTGGAGCGCCAGCGAGGCCCACGGGATGGTGACCGGCTTCCGCAGGCGGAAGAAGCGCCAGGTCAGCCAGACATAGATGTCGATCTCGAACGGCGACCGGAGGGCTCGAAGGACCCGCAAGTCGAGCGGGACCGGCGCTTCGGTCGCCTCCCGATAGAACCGGTCCGAGAGGACGACGTGGGAACCCCAGGCCGTCTCCCCCTTCCTCGGCCGAGGGTCCCACCAGAGCTCCCGCTTCTCGGCGATCAGGAAGCCGTCGCCAGCGTGTCGCCCCTGGCTCTCGTCGTGGAAGATGCACTGGAACGTCGAGGCGAAAAGACGCTGGAGTTGGTCGCGGAGCTGCGGCAAGGACCCACGCGGTCCCGTGGTCGGCGGGATCCCGAGGGCGGCACAGAAGTGCGAAAAGTGGCTGCCGAGCTCGACGTCCGGGCTCTTGCGGCGCACCGCCTCGGTCGTAAGGTAGGCGAGGACCAAGCGTGGATACCGGCCGTACGGCAGCCCGACGTCCTTCGGGGCAAGGATGGACAG
>JAIOJQ010000077.1 GCA_019911865.1 Thermoanaerobaculia bacterium | reverse complement strand
TTGTGTGTCCCTTTTGTGTGTCCCCGGAGGATGGGGGTTGCGCGAGGGGGAATCGGGCGTATTCTGGCAGTCGATGGGCGAGCGGGTGGAGTCATTCGAGGGGGCGGTGGCGACGCGCTTCTGGCGTCGCCTCGAGGATGGGCGCAGCCAGTGCGACGTCTGCCCTCGCCTCTGCCGGCTGCGCCCGGGCCAGCGCGGACTCTGTTTCGTGCGCGCCGCCGACGAGTCCGGGGCGATCGTGCTGACCACCTGGGGGCGATCGTCGGGCTTCTGCGTCGACCCGATCGAGAAGAAACCGCTCAATCACTACCTGCCCGGCACCGCCATCCTCTCTTTCGGCACGGCGGGCTGCAACCTCGCTTGCAGCTTCTGCCAGAACTGGGATATCTCGAAGTCGCGCGACTGGGACCGGCTCTCCGACCGCGCCGACCCGGAGACGATCGCGCGTGCCGCCGAGGCGCTCGGCTGCCGCGCCGTGGCGTTCACCTACAACGATCCGACGATCTTCCTCGAGTACGCCGGCGACGTGGCCGACGCCTGCCGCGCGCGCGGCATCGCCGCCGTGGCGGTGTCCGCCGGTTACATCCTGCCGGAGCCGCGCCGCGAGCTCTACGCGCATCTCGATGCCGCCAACATCGACCTCAAGGCGTTCACCGAGGAGTTCTACCGCAAGGTCTGCGGCGGCCACCTGGCGCCGGTGCTCGACACGCTGGTCTTCCTGCGCCGCGAAACGTCGGTCTGGTTCGAGATCACGACGCTGCTCATTCCCGGGCAGAACGACTCCGAGGCCGAGATCGCCGCCGAGTGCGAGTGGATCGCCGGCCACCTGGGCACCGACGTGCCGCTCCACTTCACCGCCTTCCACCCCGACTGGCGGATGCTCGACACGCCGCCGACGCCGCCGGCAACCCTGACGCAGGCGCGCCGGATCGCACTCGATCGGGGGCTCAAGTACGTCTACACCGGCAACGTGCGCGACCCGGAAGGGGCGGCCACCTGGTGCCCGGAGTGCGGCGGCAAACTGATCGGACGGGACGGCTACACGCTCACCACCTGGCGACTCGACGCGGCGGGCCGCTGCGAGAAGTGCGGCAGGCCGATCCCCGGCCGCTTCGAGCCCCTGCCGGGTAGCTGGGGGAACCGCCGCCAGCCCGTCCGTCTCGCCGATTTCGCCGCCGGCTCCGGCTGACACGGCCGCGGGGAACCGCTCGACGCCCCGTTTTGTGTGTCCCTTTTGTGTGTCCCCTTTGTGTGTCCCGGGCTGCTACTGCCAGCGGAAGATCTTGAGGGCGAGCGCGAAACAGATTCCCGACCAGGCGGCGAGGATGCCGAGCTCCGGCGCCAGTGCGGCGAGCGAGGCGCCGTCGAGCATGACGCCGCGCAGGGCGTCGTTGAGTGCCGTCAGCGGCAGTGCCTGGATGAAGGGCTGGATAGCGTCCGGGAAGCGGCCGTTGGAGAAGAAGACGCCGGAGAAGATCCACATCGGGAACATGGCGAAGTTCATCAGTCCGGAGACCCCCTCGATCGTCCGCGGGCGAGAGGCGACGAGCAGCCCGATGGCGACGAAAGCGAGGGCGCCGAGCGCTGCGACGAGGGCGAGCGCCAGGACCGAGCCGACCAGCGGCACGTCGAGCATCAGGACGGCGAAACCGACCAGGATCGCCACTTCGAGGGCGAGGAAGACCAGCCGCGCTCCGATCTGCGCCGCCAGCAGGTGCCAGCGGCGCATCGGCGCGGCGACGAAGAGCTTGAGCATTTTGCCGGCGCGCTGCTGGACGAGCGAGAAGCCGATCGACCACATGCCGGTGCCCATCAGGTTCATGCCGAGCAGGCCGGGAACCAGGAAGTCGATGTAGCGCGACCCCTTCTCGGCCATCACCCGTTCGGTTGGGGCGAAGCGGTCGGCGCGCCCGGCGGCCGTCTGCAGCGCCGCGTCGGTCTCGAGCCGCGCGATCCGGCTGTCGGGGCGGGTGGGGTCGAACCAGTAGGTGGGCGGCTCGCTGGCCAGGACGACCAGCGCCAGGCGGCCGGTGCGCAGCTGGCGCCGCGCCGTCTCGAGGTCGACCACACGCGCTTCGATGCGGCCGCTGGCGGCAAGCGCCGCGGTGCGCCCGGCGGCCAGCGCGCCGGCTTCGACGCCCACCGGCACCGGCGCCGGCGGCTGATTGCGAAAGGCGACACCGAGGGCGACGGCGAGCAGGACCGGAAAGATGAAGACCCAGAAGAGCGCTTCGGGTTCGCGCAGGAACTCCACCACCCGGGCGCGGGTCAGCTGCCAGAGCGGCCGGGCGCGCAGTCCGCGCAGCGGGGCGAACTTCACGCCGCCGTCTCCGCCTCGCCTTCGAGGGTGCGCCCGGCGAGCTTCAGGAAGAGGTCCTCGAGCGTCGCGTGGTGGGTGGCGAGGCGGCGCGCGACGCGGCCGCGCGAGGCCACCAGGGCGAGCAGCGGCGGCACCGCGCGGGCGACGTCGCGCACCGTCAGGCGCAGAGTCTCCTCGACTCTGTGGACCGCCTCGACCCCGGGCAGCACTTCGAGCGCCGCGGTTTCGATCTCGCCGTCGAGCTCGACCTCGATGACGTGTTCGGCGCCGAGCGAGGCGACGAGGGCGGCCGGCGTCCCCTCGGCCAGCTTGCGGCCGTGGTCGACGATCGCCACCCGGTCGCACAGTCGCGCGGCTTCCTCCATGTAGTGGGTGGTGAGCAGAATGGTCCGGCCGCGGGCCTTGAGTTCTTCGACGATCGCCCAGATCTCGCGCCGCGAGGCCGGGTCGAGCCCGGTGGTCGGTTCGTCGAGAAAGAGCACTTCCGGATCGCCGACCAGGGCGCAGGCGAGCGAGAGGCGCTGCTTCTGGCCGCCGGACAGGGTGCGCACGAAGGCGCGGGCCTTGTCGCCGAGCGAGACGCGATCGAGCGCCTCGCCGGGAGCGAGGCCGCGCGGGTAGAAGCTGCGGAACAGCTCGATCACTTCGCGCACGCGCAGCTTCTCGGGGAACTTCGTCTCCTGCAACTGGACGCCGAGCCTGGCGCGCAGCGCCTGGCCGCCCCCCTGCCAGCGCTCGCCGAGCACCCGCACCTCCCCTTCGCTGGGCTCGGTCAGCCCCTCGAGGATCTCGACCGTCGTCGTCTTGCCGGCGCCGTTGGGCCCGAGCAGCCCGTAACACTCGCCGGCGGCGACCTCGAGGTCGAGGCCGGCGACAGCGACGACGTCCGGGTAACGCTTGACCAGCGCGCGGCAGAGGAGCACGGGAGAGGAAGCCATGGCGGAGTCGGGCAGAGTCTACCGGCAGGCCGAGAGCGGCCCCGGGCCGACGCCGCAAGTCGCGGATTCCGATAGACTTGCCGGCCCCCCCGGGCCGCCTCCGGCCGGGGGAATCCCCGGCCCTGCATGCATCCGATCTCGCGCATCCGCAACTTCTCCATCGTCGCCCACATCGACCACGGCAAGTCGACGCTCGCCGATCGCATCCTCGAGCGCACCGGCGCGGTCTCCAAGCGCGAGATGCAGGCGCAGCTGCTCGACGACATGGATCTCGAGCGGGAGAGGGGCATCACCATCAAGGCGCACGCGGTGCGGCTGACCTACCGGGCCAAAGACGGGCTGGACTACGTCTTCCACCTGATCGACACCCCCGGCCACGTCGACTTCAGCTACGAGGTGTCGCGCTCGCTGGCCGCCTGCGAGGGGGCGCTGCTGGTGGTCGACGCCACCCAGGGAGTCGAGGCGCAGACGCTGGCCAACGCCTACCTGGCGGTCAACGGCGGCCTCGAGCTGCTGCCGGTGATCAACAAGATCGACCTGCCGTCGGCCGAACCCGACCGGGTCAAGGAGCAGATCGAGAGCGTCATCGGCATCGACGCGACGAACGCCGTCGAGGTGTCGGCCAAGTCGGGCCTCGGCGTCGACGAGCTGCTCGAGCGCATCGTCTCCGACATTCCGGCGCCGAAGGGAGACGTCGAGGCGCCGCTCAAGGCACTGCTGATCGACTCCTGGTACGACGTCTACCGCGGCGTCGCCAGCCTCGTGCGGGTGGTCGACGGCGTGCTGCGCAAGGGCGACAAGATCGAGTTCGTCGCCACCGGCCGGGTCTACACGGTCGAGGAGCTCGGCACCTTCCACCCCAAGGCGCGCGAGGCCACCGAGCTCGGCCCCGGCGAGGTCGGTTACATCTTCGCCAACATCAAGGACCTCATCCAGGCCAAGATCGGCGACACCATCACCCACGTCGACCGGCCGACGACCTCGCCGCTGCCCGGCTTCCAGGACGTCAAGCCGATGGTCTTCGCCGGCCTCTTCCCGGTCGTCTCCGAGGACTACGAGGACCTGCGCGACGCGGTCGAGAAGCTGCGCCTGAACGACGCCTCGTTCACCTTCGAGCCGGAGAGCTCGACGGCGCTCGGCTTCGGCTTCCGCTGCGGCTTCCTGGGGCTGCTCCACATGGAGATCATCCAGGAGCGACTCGAGCGCGAGTTCAACCTGGCGCTGATCACCACCGCGCCGGGGGTGCGCTATCGGGTCAACCTGACCGACCGCAGCCAGCGCGAGATCTCCTCGCCGGCGCAGTTGCCCGACGGCTCGGTGGTCGACTCGATCGAGGAGCCGTACATCCGCGCCACCATCGTCACGCGCGACGAGTACGTCGGCAACATCCTGGCGCTGGCGCAGGATCGCCGCGGCGTCCAGCGCAGCCTCCAGTACGTGTCGACCGACCGGGTGCTGATCGAGTACGACTTTCCGTTGGCCGAAGTGGTGCACGACTTCTACGACAGGCTCAAGTCGGTGTCGCGCGGCTACGCCTCGTTCGACTACGAGCTGGCCGACTTCCGCCGGGGTGACGTGGTCAAGATGGACGTGCTGGTCAACGGCGAGCCGCTCGACGCCCTGTCGCTGATGGTCCATCGCGACAAGGCCTTCCCGAAGGGCAAGGCCCTGGTCGACAAGATGAAGGAGCTCATTCCGCGCCAGCTCTTCGAGGTCGTCCTCCAGGCGGCGATCGGCTCGAAGATCATCGCCCGCTCGACCGTCAAGGCGCTGCGCAAGGACGTGCTCGCCAAGTGCTACGGCGGCGACATCAGCCGCAAGAGGAAGCTCCTCGAGAAGCAGACGGAAGGCAAGAAGCGGATGAAATCGGTCGGCAACGTCGAGATCCCGCAAGAGGCCTTCCTGGCGGTGCTCAAGGTCGAGGACTGAGGCGGCTGCGGGCCGGCTCGCCGAACGGTAGAATCTTCCCGGAATGCGACAGAAGTTGGCGGTGCGCAAGACGACGCACGCCGCGGCGGACGACGGCGCGCGGGACCGCGAGTTCTGGCGCGCCGTGCCGCCAGCCGAGCGGTTCCTGCGGGTCTTTCAGATGAGCGAGGAGGCCTATGCCCTCGTCGGGAAGCTCCCTGTCGATACCTCCGGACGCCCGCGATCTTCTGCGCGCGTTCTCCGCCCATAGCGTCCGCTACCTGGTCGTCGGCGCCCACGCCCTCGGTTATTGGGGCCAGCCGCGCGCGACCGGCGACTTCGACCTCTTCGTCGAACCCACTCCCGACAACGCCCGCCGGGTGCTCGCCGCGCTCGAGGAGTTCGGCGCGCCGCTATTCGATCTGACGCTCGACGACCTCTCGCGCCCGGGAGTCGTTTTCCAGATGGGCGTGCCGCCCTACCGGATCGACCTCGCGACCGAGCTGACCGGCATCATCTTCGAAGAGGCCTGGACCGGCCACGCCACGGTCGAGCTCGAGGGCCTGGAGATTCCCCTCATCGGCCGCGACGCCATGATCCGCAACAAACGCGCGGTGGGGCGCCCGAAGGATCTGCTCGATCTCGAACTGCTCGGCGAAGGCTGAGCGGCGCGACGCCGACCCACCCCGCCGGGTAGCGGGTGGGCTGCTGCCCGGGTCTACCCTGAACCCAGCTTCACGTTCGCGTTCCGGGCACCGGCTCTCGCGCCGCGCCCCGGCGCCGCACGGCCGCTCGCGACCGCGTCGTGCGCCTGGGCGGAGCTCCCCGAGCCGGCCTTCTTTCAAGGAGGGCCGCTCATGTCGTCGCTCCGTCTCCCCCGTGTCGTCCACTTCGGACTCGCCTTCGCTCTCGTGCTCGTCTCGCCCGCGTTCACCGGCGTGCTTCCGGTTTCTCCCGGGATTGGCGACTCCGTAGACGCACTTCAGGGCGCGGCCCTTCAGGCCCGGGTCTCGGCCGCATGCCCCGCCGGGCAACCCGTGCGCGGCATCAACGCCGACGGCTCGGCCGCCGTGCTCAATGTCGTCAAGTGCATGAACCCGAGCCGCTGGTACTGAGGAGGCCACGATGGGCCTCCGGACGGACCGGCCTCCCTGCTGGCGCGCCGTCGCGGACGGCGGCGCCGAGGGTCGGGTGGGAGGTCGAGGGGACGCTGCAAGTC
>JAIOJQ010000076.1 GCA_019911865.1 Thermoanaerobaculia bacterium | reverse complement strand
CTGGTGAACTGGTCGCCCGCGGCGGCCGGCAGGCGGGTCGACCGGCCGGCCATTTCGAGGCGCCAGCCATCGCGGTCCTGCCAGACGGCCGGCTCGCCAGCTGCGGCCCGTCCTGCGCGGCGCGAGACGGGGAGGCGACGGCGAGCGGTGCGACCAGGAGCAGCAGCAGGAGGGCGGATCGGCGGGCGGACATGGCGTCGGGAATCGTACGGACCGGCGCGCGGCGGTGTCAAACCGCGGCCGCGACGAGGCGATATCATCCGCGCCATGCGCGCGGCGGTGCTGGCGGTCGGGTCGGAGCTGCTGTCGACCGACCGCCTCGACACGAACTCCCTCCGGCTCGCCGCGCTCTTCGAGGAGCACGACGCCGAGCTGATCGGCAAGGCGGTGGTCGGCGACGACGAGGCGGCCATCGCCGCCGAGATCGGCCGCCGTCTCGGCCGGTGTGACCTGCTGGTGGTCACCGGCGGGCTGGGCCCGACGGCCGACGACGTGACGCGCGAGGGGTGCGCAGCGGCCGTGGGCCGCCCGCTGCTGGACGACCCGCAGGTCTGGGCGGCGATCGAGCAGCGCTTCGCCGCCTTCGGCCGCCGCCCCTCGCCCAACAACCGCCGCCAGGCACAGGTGATCGAAGGGGCGCGGGTGCTGCCCAACGAGCGCGGCTCGGCGCCCGGTCTCCTCCTCGAGGCTGCGGGCACGACGATCTTCCTCTTTCCCGGCGTGCCGCACGAACTCGAGCGGATGGTCGAGCGCGACCTCGCGCCGTGGCTGGCCGGGCGTTCGGGCGGGCACGGACGCGAACGACGGACGCTGCGCACCGCGATGCGGCCGGAGTCGGAGGTCGACCAGGCGCTCGCGCCGGCCTATCTCGAGTTCGAGCGGCGATGGATTACCGTGCTCGCCTCGCCGGGCGAGGTCCGGGTGCGCCTGACCGCAGCCGGCCCGCCCGCGGCGCGCGGCGCGCGGCTGGCCGCGATGGTCGAGCGGGTCCGCCAGCTGCTCGGCGAGACGATCTACGGCGAAGGGGAGGAGGGGGGACTCGAGCAGGTGGTCGGCGACCTGCTCGCCGCGCGCGAGCGCACGGTGGCGACCGCCGAATCGTGCACCGGCGGCCTGCTCGCCGAGCGGCTGACCCGCGTGCCGGGCTCCAGCCGCTACTTTCCCGGCGCCATCGTCGCCTACGGCAACGCCGAGAAGGTCGCCCTGCTCGGCGTCCCCGCGGAGATGCTCGAGCGTCACGGCGCGGTGTCGGAGGAGGTGGCGCGCGCGATGGCGGAGGGCGCGCGGCGCCACTTCGCCGTCGACTACGCGCTCGCGGTGACCGGCATCGCCGGTCCCGAGGGCGGCAGCGCGGAGAAGCCGGTCGGCACCGTGCACCTGGCGCTCGCCGCCGCGGACGAGACGCGGCATCGCGCCGTGCGGCTGATCGGCGACCGCGAGCGGATCCGCTGGCAGGCCTCGCAGGCGGCGCTCGAAATGCTGCGCCGCCGCATCCTGGCGGGCGACGGGAACGACGCCGCATGATGGCGCGCCCGCTGGCGCTGCTGGCCGGTGCCTACCTGCTGGGATCGATCTCCTTCAGCCTGCTGGTGGTCTGGCTGGCCGAGCGGGTCGACGTGCGCACGGTGGGCAGCGGCAACGCGGGGGCGACCAACGTCCTGCGCACCAGCGGACGCTGGCTGGCGCTGCTCGTCGTCGTCCTCGACGTCGCCAAGGGCCTGGCGCCGGTGCGCGTCGCGCAGGCGCTCGGCGTGCCACCCGAGCTGGCCGCCGGGGCGGGCCTGGCAGCGATGCTGGGGCACAGCTTTCCGCTCTACTTCGGGTTTCGCGGCGGCAAGGGGGTGGCGACCGGCTTCGGCGTCTTTCTCGCCCTGGTTCCGCTCGCCGCGGCGGCGGGCCTGGCGATCTTCGTCGCGACGGTCTGGCGGACCCGTTTCGTCTCGCTCGGCTCGATCGTCGCCGCGGTGGCGCTGCCGCTGTTCGCCCTCGCCTTTGCGTGGCTCGGTCTGGCGCCGCCGCTCGCCGCCGGCACGGTGACGATGGTGGCCGCCTGCGCGGCGCTCGTCCTCTTCCAGCATCGGTCGAACGTCGGCCGCCTGCGCGCCGGAAGCGAGCGCCGGCTGGGCGAAAGGAGTCGTGCGTGAACGAGATCGGAGTCCTCGGAGCCGGCTCCTTCGGCACCGCCATCGCTCAGCACGCCGCTGCCGCCGGGCATCCGACCCGCCTCTGGGCGCGGCGAGCCGATCAGGCGCACGAGATGACGGCGCACCGGGAGAACCGGCTCTACCTGCCCGGCGTGGCGTTTTCGGAGTTGCTCGAAGTCACCACCGACCTCGACCAGCTGCTCGACGCCGATCCCCTGGTCGTGGCGGTGCCGTCGCACGGCTTTCGCGCCGTGCTGGGAGAGTTGCTCGCGCGGCGGAAGAGCCGCGCGCCGCTCACCGTCGTCTCGGCGACCAAGGGGATCGAGATCGAATCGCTCGCCCGGATGAGCCGGGTGACGCAGGAGGAGGGGGAGCGGGCCGCGACGCCGGTGCGTTTCGCCGTCCTCTCCGGGCCGACCTTCGCCGCCGAGCTCGCCCGTGGCATGCCGTCGGCGGCGGTGGTGGCGAGCACGGACGAGGAGGTGGCCGCCGGCCTGCGGCATGCGCTCGCCACCCGGACGCTGCGCCTCTACTCCTCGGGCGACGTGGTCGGCGTCGAGCTGGCCGGCACGGCCAAGAACGTCATCGCCATCGCCGCCGGCGTGCTCGCCGGGCTGGGGCTGGGGCACAACACGATGGCGGCGTTGATCACCCGCGGCCTGCACGAGATGACCCGGCTGGCGGTCGCCTCCGGCGGCGATCCCGAGACGCTGCGCGGCCTCGCCGGCCTGGGGGACCTGGTGCTCACCTGCACCGGCGGCCTGTCGCGCAATCGCCGGGTGGGACTCGATCTGGCGCGTGGCCGGACGCTGGCCGAGATCCAGGGAGGCACCAGCGAGGTCGCCGAGGGGGTGCGCAGCTCGCTGGCCCTGCGCCGGCTGGCCGAAGAGCGTGGCGTCGAGATGCCGATCGTCGAGCAGATGACCGCGGTGATGTACGAGGGCAAGAGTCCGGAGAGCGCCCTCGAGTACCTGATGACCCGCGAGCTCAAGGACGAGGCGCGACTGTGAACCGGCCGGCGCCCCGTTAGACTGGACCCCTCATGTCCCATCATCAGCTCCTGCTCATCCTCGACTTCGGCAGCCAGTTCACCCAGCTGATCGCTCGCCGGGTGCGCGAAAACCGCGTCTACTGCGAAGTCCACCCCTTCGACCTGCCGGTCGACGAGATCCGGCGGCGGGCGCCGATCGGCATCGTGCTGTCGGGCGGACCCCAGAGCGTCTACGACGAAGGCGCCCCGCTGCCGGCGCCGGAACTGTTCGAGCTCGGCCTCCCGGTGCTCGGCATCTGCTACGGCATGCAGGCCGCCGCGCGGCTGCTGGGCGGTGAGGTCCGGCCGTCCAGCCATCGCGAGTACGGCAGGGCCGAGCTCGAGGTCGCCGCGCCGGGGACCATCTTCGCCGGCCTGGGAGCGCGGGAGACCGTCTGGATGAGCCACGGGGACCGGGTCGCCGCGCCGCCGCCGGGGGCGACCGTGACGGCGCGCAGCGAGAGCGTCGACATCGTCGGCTTCGAGGACGAGTCCCGCCGGCTCTACGCCATCCAGTTCCATCCCGAGGTGAGCCACACGCCGAACGGCGCGGCGATGCTGCACAACTTTCTCTACCGGGCCTGCGGCGCGGCCGGCGACTGGACGATGGCGGGCTATCTCGCCGAGGCGGCGAAGGACGTACGGGAGCGCGTCGGCGAAGACCGCGTGCTGTGCGGCATCTCGGGCGGCGTCGACTCGGCGGTCACCGCGGCGCTGCTGCAGCGGGCGATCGGCGACCAGCTGACATCGGTATTCGTCGACACCGGCCTGCTGCGCCAGGGGGAGCGGCGGCAGGTCGAGGCGAGCCTCACCGAAGGTCTCGGCATCCCGGTGATCACCGCCGAAGCGTCGGCGGAGTTCCTCGGCGCGCTGGCCGGGGTCGAGGACCCGGAGGCCAAGCGCAAGACGATCGGCCGGGTGTTCATCGACGTCTTCGAGCGCGAGGCGAAGCGGTTCGAACGGGTTCGCTTCCTCGCCCAGGGGACGCTCTATCCGGACGTCATCGAATCGACCTCGGTCAAGGGGCCGTCGGCGGTGATCAAGTCGCACCACAACGTCGGCGGCCTGCCGGAACGTCTCGGCTTCGAGCTGGTCGAACCGTTGCGCTGGCTGTTCAAGGACGAAGTGCGCCAGCTGGGGCGCGAGCTCGGGCTGCCCGAGGAGTTCATCGGCCGCCATCCGTTTCCCGGTCCGGGCCTGGCGGTGCGCATCCCCGGCGAGGTGACGGCGGAGAAGGTCCGGGTGCTGCAGGAGGCCGACGCCATCTTCCTCGCCGAGCTGCGCGAGGCGGGCTGGTACGAGAAGGTGTCGCAGGCCTTCGCCGTGCTGCTGCCGGTGCGCACGGTCGGCGTGATGGGCGACTTCCGGACCTACGAGAACGTCGTCGCCCTGCGCTCGGTCGAGACCCAGGACTTCATGACCGCCGACTGGAGCCACCTGCCGTACGATCTGCTGGGGCGGGCCGCCAACCGGATCGTCAACGAGGTGCGCGGCGTCAACCGGGTGGTTTACGACGTCACCTCCAAGCCACCCGGGACGATCGAATGGGAGTGAGGCGGCAGCGCGGCGCGGCCACGGAGCCGCTCGGGATCGACGGCGAATCGCTCGACCTCGAGGCGTTCCACCAGGTCGCCCGGAGCGGCCGCCCGGTCGTCCTCGCGCCGGCGGCGCGCGCGCGCATCGATGCGGCGCGCGCGGTGATCGAAGCGGCGGTCGCGGGCGGCGAGGCGGTCTACGGGGTCAACACCGGCTTCGGCAATCTGGCCAGCGTGCGCATCGCCGACGAAGACCTGGAGCGGCTGCAGCGGCATCTCGTCCTGTCGCACGCCGCCGGAGTCGGCGAGCCGCTCCCCGAGGTGGCCGTGCGCGGCATGCTGCTGTTGCGCGCCAACACCCTGGCGCGCGGCTTCTCGGGGGTGCGCGCGGTGCTCGTCGAGCGGATCCTCGAGCTGCTCAATCGCGGCCTCACGCCGGTGGTTCCCTCGCGCGGCTCGGTCGGCGCCTCGGGCGACCTGGCGCCGCTCGCCCACCTCGCGCTGCCGCTGATCGGCGCCGGGGAGATCTTCGTCGGCGGAGCTCGCCGGCCGGCTCTCGAAGTGCTGCGCGATGCCGGTCTCGAGCCGCTGGTGCTGGCGCCGCGCGAGGGGCTCGGGCTGATCAACGGCACCCAGGCGATGACCTCGCTGCTGGCGCTGGCGATCCTCGAGGCCCGCCGTCTGGTGCGCGCTGCGGACCTGATCGGCGCCCTGTCGACCGACGCGCTGCGCGGCACCGACGCCGCCTTCGATCCGCGCATCCAGGCGGTGCGCCCGCATCCGGGGCAGGCCGCCGCGGCGGCGAACCTGCGCCAGCTGCTCGCCGGCTCGATGATCCGCGAATCCCACCGCAGCGGCGACGTGCGGATCCAGGACCCTTACTCGATCCGCTGCATGCCGCAGGTTCACGGGGCGGTGCGCGACGTGCTGGCCGACGTCGAGGCGAAGGTGGCGATCGAGATGAACGCCGCCACCGACAACCCGCTCGTCTTCGCGGCGGAAGGGGAGACGGTCTCGGGGGGCAACTTCCACGGCGAACCGATCGCGCTGGCGGCCGATTTCCTCGCCATCGCGCTGGCCGAGCTCGCCTCGATTTCGGAACGCCGCACCGAGAAGCTGACCAACGACACCTTCTCGGGGCTGCCGCCCTTCCTGGTCGCCGACGCCGGGCTCAACTCCGGCTTCATGATGGCCCAGGTCACCGCGGCGGCGCTGGTGTCGGAGAACAAGACCCTGGCCCATCCTGCCTCGGTCGATTCGATTCCGACCTCGGCCGACAAGGAAGACCACGTCTCGATGGGGATGTGGGCGGCGCTCAAGCTCGGCAGCGTGGTCGACAACCTGCGCGCCGTGCTGGCGATCGAACTGCTGGCGGCGGCTCAGGGGATCGACCTGCTGCGGCCGCTGTCGAGCAGCGCGCCGCTCGAGGCGCTGCACCGCGATCTCAGGGGTCACGTCGCGCCGTGGGACCACGACCGCGAGATGGCTCCCGACCTCGCCCGGGCCGAAGCCTTTCTCGCCGGCGACATCGACCGGCATCTCGAAGCCCTGCGCTGAAACGGCAACGCGGCCCGACGGGCCGCGCGTTCGAAAGCGACGGTCGGGCGGAAGGAGCCCGGGGGCGGCAGCGGAAAAGTGCGTTGGAGGCCCGCGGCCGACCTCGCCGTCTGCCGCGGAAGCACTTCACGACTCGACTCCGCCGGAATGGCAGGTCGGAACAGCGCACCCGGCCGGAGGCTCGCGATGGCCAGGCTGTTCGAGGCTGTCCGACGCTGGGGTGAGCGGGACGAGTGCTGACCG
>JAIOJQ010000075.1 GCA_019911865.1 Thermoanaerobaculia bacterium | reverse complement strand
GTACGAAGGGATGGGCGAGCCGGTTCCGGCCGCCCCGGTCGCCGCCACGTCCGCCGCGGTCACCGCCACGACCGCCCCGGTCGGAGCGCTCGGGACGCTCGCCGCCGGCCGGAACCGGCTCGCCCATCCCTTCGTACTGCGCCGGATCGTAGCCGGGCGCCTCCATGATCACCGCCTTGCGCGACAGGCGCACGCGGCCGGTGTCGTCGATCTCGATCACCTTGACCTCGAGCTCGTCGCCCTCCTTGACGATGTCCGACGTCTCGCGGACGCGGTAGGGGGCGAGCTCCGAGATGTGGACCAGCCCGTCGGTGCCGGGGAGGATCTCGACGAAGCAGCCGTACGCCTCGACGCGGCGAACCGTGCCGGTGTAGACGCGGCCGATCTCCGGCACCTCGGTGAGACGCTCGATCATCTTCATCGCCCGGCGGGCGGCTTCGCCGTCGGGCGAGGCGATGATCACCGTGCCGTCGTTCTCCACCTCGATCTCGCAGCCGGTCTCCTCGACGATCGAGCGGATCGTCTTGCCGCCTGGTCCGATGATGTCGCGGATCTTGTCCTTCGAGATCTGCATCTTGAACAGGCGGGGGGCGAAGGTCGACAGCTCGGTGCGCGGCGCGCCGATCGCCTTTTCCATCAGGTCGAGAATGTGGAATCTGCCGGCGCGGGCCTGGGTCAGCGCGACGGCCATGATGTCGCGCGTCACCCCGGTCAGCTTGAGGTCCATCTGCAGCGCCGTGATGCCGTCGCGCGTTCCGGCGACCTTGAAGTCCATGTCGCCGTAGTGGTCCTCCTGGCCGGCGATGTCGGTCAGGACGGCGAACCGGTCCCCCTTCTTGACCAGGCCCATCGCCACGCCGGCGACCGGCGCCAGCATCGGCACGCCGGCGTCGAACAGCGCCAGCGAGCCGCCGCAGACGGTGGCCATCGACGAGGAGCCGTTCGACTCGAGGATGTCGGAGACGACGCGGATGGTGTAGGGGAAGCTCTCCTCGGGCGGCAACACGGGGGTGAGGGCGCGACGCGCCAGCACGCCGTGGCCGATCTCGCGCCGGCCCGCCGAGCGCAAGAACTTGACCTCGCCCACCGAGAACGGCGGGAAGTTGTAGTGGAGGAGGAACTTCTGCTTCGTCTCCCCCTCGTACTCCTCGATGATCTGGGCGTCGCGCTGGGTGCCGAGCGTGACCGAGGCGAGCGCCTGGGTCTCGCCGCGGGTGAACAGGGCCGAGCCGTGGGTACGCGGCAGCAGGCCGGTCTCGATGGCGATCGGACGGATCTCGTCGGTCCGCCGGCCGTCGAAGCGGTGCCCGTCGTCGAGGATGGTGTCGTAGAGGAGCTCCTCTTCGAGCGCCTCGAAGATCTTCTTCACCTGGCCGCGCTTCTCGGTCTCGGTTTCGGGGATGCCGGCGAGGTACCCCTTCTGCACCGCCGAGACGGCGTCCTTGCGCTCGAACTTGCCCGCCGTGTTGAGGGCGGCCTTGAGCTGCGCGTGGATGTCGTTGCGCACCCGGGTGAAGAGCTCCTCCGGCCAGGCCTGCGTGGCCTCCCACACCGGCTTGCTCAGCCCCTTCTCGCGGAACATCTCGATCTGCGCCTGGATGATCTTCTGGATCTCGGCGTGGCCGGCCCAGATGCAGTCGAGAATCTGCTGCTCGGAGAGCTGGTTGGCGGCCGCCTCGACCATCACGACGGCATCGCGCGAGGCCACGACGACGAGGTCGAGGTCGGAGACGTCGCGCTGGCTGTTGGTCGGATTGAAGACGACCTCGCCGTCGATCAGGCCGACACGGACGGCGCCGATCGGGTTGTAGAACGGGATCTGCGACAGCACCAGGGCGGTCGAGGCGCCGTTGAGCGCCAGGATGTCCGGGTCGTTCTCGCCGTCGGCCGAAAGGACCAGGGCGATGACCTGGGTCTCGGCGTTGTAACCGGCCGGGAAGAGCGGCCGCAGCGGCCGGTCGATCAGGCGCGAGGTGATGGTCTCCTTCTCGGTGGGACGCCCTTCGCGCTTGAAGAAGCCGCCCGGAATGCGCCCGGCGGCGTAGGTGTACTCGCGATAGTCGACGGTGAGCGGCAGGAAGTCGCGCGGCATGGAGCTCTGCTGCATGCAGGCGGTGGCCAGCACGACGGTGTCGCCGAGGCGGACGGTCGTCGAGCCGTGCGCCTGCTTGGCAAGGTGGCCGGACTCGAGGACGAGGGTCCCCGTGCCGACCTGGACGGTGCGCTTCACTTTCATGGGATTGGGATTCCTTTCGGGGGCACGACCGGCCACGCGGACTCGGCCCGCACCGGACCGGGGAGGACCGGGGCGGACCGCGTCGCCGGAGTGCGAGTCGGTTTTACTTGCGGATTCCGAGGCGCTCGATCAGCTGGCGGTAGCGGTCCGCGTCCCGGCTCTTGAGGTAATCGAGCAGGCGGCGCCGCTGACCGACGAGCTTGAGCAGCCCGCGGCGGCTGTGGTGATCCTTGACGTGTGTCTTGAAGTGGCCGGTGAGCTCGTTGATCCGCTGGGTGAGCAGGGCGACCTGCACGTCGGTGGATCCGGTGTCCGACTCGTGCACCCGGTAGTCCCGGATGATCTGGTCCTTCACTTCCTTCGTCTGCGGCAAAGCGTCCTCCGGTGAATGTTGCTGCTGTCTCTGTTCTTCTTCTCTCTGTCTATATCCTTGAAAAGCCTACCACATCGGCACCCGGAACAAAAACGATCCGGGGCTGCACGACGGCCAGGGCGCCGACCCGTTCGCTGACCGTACCGACCGCGATCGCCGCGCCGCGGCGGTCGAGGAGGCGGAGCCACTCCCCCTCGGGCGAGGCGACGCCGGGCAGCAGCGCCGTCTGGCCGTTGCGGATGCGGCGCTCCTGGGCGGCGTCGAGGGCGGCATCGGCGAAGGGGAGGGGGATCCGCTCGAGCGGCATCCAGGCGTCGCCGAGCGGCGCCTCGCTGCGCTGGCGCTCGACCAGCTCGTCGAGGGTCAGCGCCGCCTCGACCCGGAACGGGCCGGCGGCGGTGCGGCGCAGCGAAGCCAGGTGGGCGCCGCAGCCGAGCGCCGCGCCGAGATCGTGGGCGATGCCGCGGGCGTACGTGCCGGACGAGCAGGAGAGGCGGAATTCGAGGCGATCCCCGGCGAGTTCGCCGAGGCGGCTCAACTCCCAGACCGTGACCTCCTTGCGCGCCTCCGGGACCTCCTCGCCGCGGCGTGCCAGCTCGTAGAACTTCACGCCGCCGACCTTGCGGGCGCTGTAGGCCGGCAGATCCTGCTCGAAGGTGCCGACGAAGGCCGTCATGGCCGCCTCGACCCGTTCCGTTGTGAGGCCGTCGATCGGACGCTCGGCGGTGACGCGGCCCGAGGCGTCGTAGGTGTCGGTGGCGATTCCGAAGCGGATCGTCCCCTCGTAGACCTTGGGCGCGTGGATGAGGAATCGGGTCAGGCGGGTCGCCTGGCCGACGGTGATCAGCAGCAGGCCGGTGGCATCCGGATCGAGCGTGCCGCAGTGCCCGACTCGCTTCTGGCGCAGCGCGCGCCGCACCTGCTGCACGACGTCGTGCGAGGTGCAGCCGGCTCGCTTGTCGATCAGGAGCAGTCCGTCCAGCGTCATGGTGTTCCCCCGGTGGCGGCGAGCAGCTCCGCGACGACCGCGGCACGGGTCGCCTCGAGCGCGCCTTCGATCCTGAATCCGGCCGCGTTGCGGTGGCCGCCGCCGCCGCGCGCGCGGGCGATCGCCTCGACGTCGATGGAGCCGCGGCTGCGCAGCGAGACCTTCCACACCCCGTCGCCGACCTCGCGCAGCAGCCCGACCGCCTCGACGCCGGCGATGGAGCGGGGCACGTCGATCAACCCTTCGGCGTCGCCGGGTGCGGCGCCGGCGCGGGCGAACATCTCGCGGGTCAGGCGCACGGTGGCGACCCTGCCGTCCGCGCCATGCCGCTCGAGCGTGTCCAGCAGGCTGCCGAGCAGCCGCACGGTCCCCTCGGGCTGGCTCTCGTAGAGCCACTGGGAGACGCGCTCGACACTCGCCCCGTCGGCGACCAGTTCGGCCGCGGCGCGAAAAGCGCGCGGGGTGGCGTTGGCGAAGCGGAACCCGCCGGTGTCGGTGGAGAGCCCGACGAAGAGGCAGCTGGCCGCCTCGGCATCGAACGTCACGCCCAGCGCGCGCAGCAGTTCCGCCACCATCACCGCGACCGCGGGCGCCTGCGGGTCGACCCAGGCCGCGTCGCCATAACCGGAGTTGCCGAGGTGGTGGTCGATGTTCAGCTGCGGGAGCGCGGCGAGATGGGCCTCGAGGCCGGTGCGGTCGGGCGTCGGACATTCGAGGACGACGGCGAAGTCGAAGGCGGCGGGGAAGCCCGCCGGCGGGTCCTCGCCGACGTGCATCTCGCTGGCGCCCGGCAGCCGGCCGTAGACGGCGGGGACGGGGTCGCGGTTCCACACCACGGCCTGACGGCCGGCACCGCGCAGCGCGCGCGCCAGGCCGAGGCCGGTGCCGATGGCGTCGCCGTCGGGGTTGGCGTGGCTGACGAGAAGGAAGCGGCGGCCGTCGCGCAGGCGCGCCAGGAGCGGCTCGGGAATCACTCGGGATCCTCCGGGCCCGGTTCGCGCAGGCTGTCGAGCAACTCGGAGATCCGCAGACTGTGCTCGGCGCCGCGGTCGAGGAAGAAGCGCAGCTCCGGCGTGACGCGCAGGGAGAGCCGGTGGGCGAGCTCGCGGCGCAGGAAGCCGCGGGCGCTCGCCAGGCCCTCCATGGTCTGGAGGCGTTGCGTTTCGTCGCCGAGCGCCGAAACGCGGACGTTGGCTCGCGACAGGTCGCTCGAGACCTCGACCTGGGAGATGGTGGCCAGCGCGACTCGCGGGTCGCGGATCTCGCGCAGCAGCAGCTCGGAGAGCTCGGTCCGGATCAGGTCGGCGATGCGGTCGGTTCTGATGCTCATGATGGCTCTTCCTCGAGGATCCGGGTGCTCCAGTCGAGCACGGTGGCTTCGGCGACGTCGTCGGCGGCGTCGAGCACCGCCTGCAGCATCCGCTCGACCTCGTCTTCGCGGCCCGACACCACGGCGACTCCGAGCTGCGCCCGTTGCGGCAGTCCGGGGTCGCCGGTTTCGGCGATCGAGATGCGGTGGCGGGCGTGCACCCGGTCGACGAGTCCGCGGACGACCCGCCGGCGGGCCTTCAGGTCGGTGGCCCAGGGCAGGTGGAGGTCGAGAATCCCGATGCCGACGTACATGACGCGGATCCGCTGCCGGCCGGCGGTCGCCGCTCCTCAGTTGAGGGTCGGAGCGACCTCCTCGTTGACGAAGGCCTCGACGATGTCGCCCGGCTTGATGTCCTGGAAGCGCTCGAGCCCGATGCCGCAGTCGAAGCCGGAACGCACCTCGGAGGCATCGTCCTTGAAGCGCCGCAGCGAGGAGAGCTTGCCCTCGTAGACGACCTTGCCGTCGCGCACCAGCCGCACGTTGGCCGTGCGGGGGATGACGCCATCGACGACGTGCGCGCCGGCGATGGTGCCGATCCGCGGCACCTTGAAGATCTCGCGTACCTCGGCGCGTCCGCGGGCGACTTCCTTGAAGGTCGGTTCGAGGAGGCCGGTCATCGCCTTGCGGATCTCGTCGAGCAGCTCGTAGATCACCGTGTAGAGGCGGACCTCGACCTGCTCCTTTTCGGCCAGCTCGGAGGCGTTGCGCTCCGGGCGGACGCTGAAACCGACGATGATCGCCTTGGAGGCCGAAGCGAGCAGCACGTCGTTGGTCGAGATGGCGCCGACGCCGCTGTGCAGGACGGAGACCTTGACCCGCGGCGTGGAGAGCTTCTCGATCGCGTCGCGCAGGACCTCGACCGAGCCCTGCACGTCGGCCTTGAGCACTACCGAGAGATCCTTGATCTCCCCCTGCTCGATCTTGTTGAACAGGGCCTCGAGAGAGACCTTGCCGAGCGAGGGGGTGAGGTCGCGCCGCCGCTGTTCCAGCTGGCGGAACTCGACGATGCCACGCGCCTTCTGCTCGTCGTCGACGGCCTGGAAGGTATCGCCCGCCTCCGGGACTTCCTGGAAGCCGGTGACTTCCACCGCGGTCGCAGGGCCGGACTCCTGGCTGCGACCGCCTCGGTCGTCGCTCATCGAGCGGACGCGGCCCCAGGTGGCGCCGGAGACGAAGGTGTCGCCGACCCGCAGGGTGCCGTTCTGGACCAGGACGGTGGCGACGATGCCGCGGCCGGTCTCCTTGCGCGCCTCGAGCACGGCACCTTGCGCCGGGCGCTCGGGGGCGGCCTTGAGGTCGAGCATGTCGGAGGTCAGCAGCACCATCTCGAGCAGCTCGTCGATGCCGGTTCCCTGATGGGCGGAGACCGGGACGACGACCGTCTGGCCACCCCAGTCCTCGGCCATCAGCCCCTTGTCGGCGAGCTGCTGCTTGACCCGCTCGGGATGGGCGTTGGCCTTGTCGATCTTGTTGAGCGCCACGACGATCGGCACACCGGCCGCGCGCGCGTGGTCGATCGCTTCCAGCGTCTGGGGCATCACGCCGTCGTCGGCCGCGACGACCAGGATCACCACGTCGGTGACCCGGGCTCCGCGGGCGCGCATGAGGGTGAAAGCCTCGTGGCCCGGCGTGTCGAGAAAGACGATCTGCCGGTTCTTCACGTCGACGTGGTAGGCGCCGATGTGCTGGGTGATGCCTCCCGACTCGCCTTCGGCGACCTTGGTCGAGCGGATCTTGTCGAGCAGCGACGTCTTGCCGTGGTCGACGTGGCCCATGATGGTAACCACCGGCGCGCGGGTGATGCGGCGCTCCTGGCCCTCGGCCTCGGCCTGCAGCCGGGCCACCTCGTGACCGGCCTCGATCTCTTCCTCGAACGTCATTACCTTGGCCTCGAGCCCGAAGTGCTCGGCCAGCTTGATGGCGAGCTTGGGTTCCATCACGTGATTGATATTGGCGAGGATGCCGAGCTCGAAGAGGACCTTGATCAGGTCGCGGGCGCGCACGCCGATCTTCTCGGAGAACTCGCGCACCGTCATACCCTCCGAGATCACCACCGGGCCGTCGGCGGCGCTGCGGGTCGGCTTGATTTCTCCGAGGGTGTTGTAGAGCTCCTCGTTGCGGTCCTCGCGCCGCCGCCGGTTCTGCCTGCCGGTCGTCGGCACGGACGCTTCGTCGACCACCTGCTCGATGTCGACGAGCGAGCCGCGGAGGGCGCGCAGGTTCGTCTCGTCGGCCTGCGACAGGACGAGGTTCTTGCGCGGCGACTTCTTGTTCTTCTTCTTGTCGGCGGGACCTCGACGGTCCCCGCCCCTGCCGCCCGCTCCCGGCGGGGGAGTGGACATGCCGGGGCGGCCGGGACCGCCCGGACGGGCGCCCGGGCGTCCCGCACCGGGACCGCTCGGGCGGCCGGCGCCAGGGCCGGACGGACGGTTGTAGCCTCCGGGACCGGCCGGTCGCGGTCCACCCGGACCGCTGGGGCGCGCGCCCCCGGGAGCTCCGGGACGGCTGTAACCGCCGGGGCCCGCCGGGCCACCCGGGCGCGGCGCGCCGGGGCGTCCACCCGGCCGCGAGGGCGGAGAGGGACGATAGGGCTCGGTGGGGCGATGGATCAGGATCGCGCCGCGGCGGGGCGGCGGCGGGGCCGCCGGAGCGCCCGGAGCGGCCGGCGTCGCCGAGGGGCTGGCCGAAGCGATCGGCGCCGACGGCG
>JAIOJQ010000074.1 GCA_019911865.1 Thermoanaerobaculia bacterium | reverse complement strand
GAGCTGGCGCCGCTCGGCGTGCCGGCGCCGCAGAGCGATCCGCGCTCGGGCGCCGCGGCGCTGCGCGTGCGGGCCGCCATTCCCGGCGTCGCCTCGCCGGAGCTGCGGATGCGCATCGCCGGCACCTCGCCGGCGGGGTTGACGATCGATCCGGCCGGCCTCGACGCCGAGCTGCCGCGGCCCGAGTTGGCCGGCGAGGCCGACGGGCTGCGCTTTACCCGCCTGTCGGACCGCCTCTGGGAGGAGGGCTCGTCGGTCTTCCTCTCCGAGGAGGTCGCAATCGTCGCCGACCTGCGCGCCGCGCGAGCCTACGAGCGCACCGGGCGCGAGAACGACCCGCTGGTCGCCGGCTACTGCGTGCGCTGCGACCGCGCGGCGCTGGCGATCGACCTCGAAGCCCGCGAGCTGCTCTCGGGCGACGAAGTGCGGGTGACCTTCGAAGGGGCGCTCGGCCAGCGCCTCACCGACCTCTACGGCCCGGCGCGGCTGGCGACCTCGGAGCTGGCGCTGCCGTCGGTGCGCTGGGAGACGGCGCCCTCGCTGCGCCAGGAGCCGACGCTCGGGCCCTCGCTCGGCGGCGGCGAGGTGGTGCCGGGCACGCTCCTCCATTCGGGGGAGTTCCGCCACGACGCGACGGACCTCTACGTCCCGGGGCGCGGGCTCGACTTCGCCTTCTCCCGCACCTACCGCAACCAGACGGTCGGCGGCGGCCCGCTCGGCCCCGGCTGGGACTTCGCCTACCGGATGCGGCTGCGCGAGCTGCCGAGCGGCGACGTCGAGCTCTACGACGGAGGAGGCCGGCGGGAGACCTTCCGTAAGGTCGGCACGGCCTGGGAGGCGCCGCCGGGCCGCTTCGTCGATTTCGAAAAGACGGCCGCGGGGTGGCGGCTGACCGACCCGTCGCACAGCGTGATCACCTTCGACGCCCACGGCCTGCTGGCGTCGATCGCCGACCCGGTCCGCCAGAGCGAGTCGAGCGGCAACGAGATCCGCTTCACCCACGACGCCCGCGGCCGCCTGACCCTGGTCACCGACCCGCTCGGCCGCCGCTACGAGCTCGGCTACACCGAGGACGGCAGGCTCGAGTCCGTCACGGATTTCACCGGACGGGAGGTGCTCTACGGCTACGACCCCGAAGGGCGGCTCGATCGGGTGACGTCACCGCGGGTGGAGCTGGGCGTCGCGAAGTTCCCGAACGGCCTGGTCACCCGCTACGACTACGCTCCGGCCGCCGGCAGCCTCGCGGCGCGCCTCGCCACCCGGGACAACCTCCTGGCGCTCGTCGATGCCAGAGGGCAGGTTCCGGTGGAACTGGTCTTCGAGGATCTCGACGCCGACGGACGCAGTGACGAGGTGGCTACCGAAACCTGGGGCGGCCACGATCTGTCGATCGCCTACGACTTCTCCGGCCGGACGACGACGGTGACCGATCGTCGGGGCTTCCCCTGGATCACCCGCCACAACGCCGCCGGGCAGGTGGTCTCGACGACCGATCCGTTCCCGGCGACGACGCAGTACGAAGTCGACGGCGAGGGGCTGGTCACCAAGGTCATCGCGCCGCTCGGGCGGCAGACGGTGATCACCTACGATGCCAACGGCGAGCGCCGTGCCCGCGGCAACGCGCTCTCGACCGTGGTCACCGCCGACGGCCGGGGTCCCAACGGCAGTTCGCCGTCGCTCACCACGACGGTCGAGTACGACCCGTACTCGAACCAGCCGGTGCGCCTCGTCGATCCGCGCGGCGCCGTGACCGAGATCGAGCGCGACGGCCGCGGTCTGGCGACGAAGATCACCGAAGCCTTCGGTACCCCGGAGGCGGGCCGGACCCTCTACCAGTACGACGACTTCGGTCGTCCGGTCCAGGTCACCAATGCGAACGATCACGTCACCACTTACGCGTACCACGAGAGCGGCGCCTCGCGGGGCTATCTGCGCGAGACGGTGGTCGATCCGGGCGGGCTGGCGATCGCCACGCGCTACGAAACCGACGGGCGCGGCAACGTCACCGCCGTCACCGACCCGCGCGGCGTCCGGCATCTGACGCGCTACAACGAGCTCGACTGGCCCTTCGAGAGTGTCCAGGCCGCCACCGCCGCGACCGACGGCTCGGGAGCGCCGGCGCTCGGCTACACCACGACGCTCGTCCACGACGCCAACGGCAACGTCATCGAGCAGCGGATCCCGTACGGCGAGCACGGCGAGACCTTCACCCGCGTGATCACCGACTACGGCATCCTCAACGAAACACGCACCGTCGCACGCGAGATCGAGCCGGGCGGCGAGCAGGCGCTCGAGCATCTCGCCTACGACGTGAATTTCAACCTCGAGCAGACCGCGGGCGCCGAGGGGCAGGTGACGCGCTATCTCTTCGACTCCCGAAGCCTGCTGGCGACCGTGACGCGGGGTTTCGGCACTCCTGAGGCCGCTACCGAGAGCTACGGGTATGACGCGGAGGCCGTGAGGACGAGCTTCACGAATGGCAGGGGGCGGACGTTTCGGACCCACTACGACGGATTCGGCCGCTACCGCGAGTCGATCGATCCACTCGGGAATCGGACGACGACGCGGTATGACGACGCCGGCAACTCGGTCGAAACGGAATCGTTCGACTCCATGGGATCTTCGCTGGCGCGTTCGGGCGCAGACTTCGACCTGCGCCATCGGCCGACGACTTCTCGAGCCTGGCTCTGGAGCGACGACCCGTCGACTACGAGGTCGATTGAGTCGACCATTGCCTACGATCCAGTAGGCAATGTGATTTCCACGACAGATCCTGGTGGTCGCACGACCAGTTTCGAGTTCGACGCGGCGGAGCGGCCGGTCCTTACGACGGACTCGATCGGAAACGAATTCCGATCGGCCTTCGACGCGGCGGGGAACGTCAGGTCGAGGACGTTGGTCGAGGGGCCTCCGGGAGAGCGTCTCGAAACGACGATCTCAACAGATTTCGACGCCGCGAGTCGTCCCGTTCGACTTCGCGATCCGCTGGGCAACATCTCGCAGCAGGCTTTCGATGCGCGGAGCAATGTCGTGCGGGCGATGGATCCTGAGGGATACCTGACGGTCTCCGAGTTCGACGGGCTTGGTCGCCGCACGCGCTCGGTAAGACCGGAAGGAATCGCCGTCGACTTCACTTACGACAGATCGTCGCGCCTCCGCACCTATCGGGACGGGCTCGGCAACGAAACGACATGGTCCTACGATGCACTCAACCGAAAGAGGACGACAACCTATCCGGATGGCACGGCGGAGAGTATCAGCTACGACGCGGCGACCAACCCGATACTCATCACGGATGCGGCAGGCAACACCGTCGTCCAGGGCTTCGATGACGGAAACCGAATCACATCACGCGCGGTAAGCCTCGCGGACGGGTTCGAGGGACCGACGACGGAGAGCTTCGAGTACGACGGTCTGGGTCGACTCAAGCGTGCCGTCGCGGGAGACGTGGAGTCTGCACAGACGTTCGATTCGCTGTCACGTCTCACTTCCGAGACGACCTCCGGGCGAACGGTGCTCTACGAGCCTGACGACCTCGGCAATGTCGCGAGAGTCTCATATCCATCCGGTCTCGTCGTGGAGCGGATTCACGACGACCTGAATCGCCTGAGCTCGATCGATGGGGTCGTTCAATTTCAATACCGCGGCCCCGACCTGGTTTCCTCCCGCGAGTTAGCTTCAGGTCCCGATATCGCGTTCGGCTTCGACGCGGCGCGACGCATGGTATCCGCGTCCGTAACGGGATCGCATGGGATTCCCTTCGAGGAGACATTGGCATGGAGCCCGCGAGGTCTCAAGGTTGCGGCCGAGAACTCGAATCTCGGCGGCAGCGGAACACTCATTCGCCATGACGGTGCGGGCCGCGTGGTGGAGGTTGCCGAAGTGGCGAATCCGGCCGCCCTCGTCGAGAACAACTCCACACCGGCTTCCGAGCTCTTCGAAGCTGCGGTCGACTCCCACGGTTTCAGCTACGATCAGGCCCAAAACATCCGGAGCCGGACTGACGAGACTGGCGGCCTGGTTTCTCTGGTCGAGATGCAGAGTGACGATTCGGGTCGGAACCGGCCGGCAAGTCTCGGAAGTACGCCGCTGGGGTGGGATGCGAACGGCAATCTCGTCGAGAAGGGCGGAATCCGGTACCACTACGACTACCGGAATCGCCTGACACGGATCACCGGAGCGAGTGGGGGCGAGGTTGCTTCGTATACATACGACGCCTTCAACCGCCGAATCTCGAAGTCGGTCGGCGGCTCATCAGAGGGAGCCGTCTGGGGAAACTGGCAGAATCTCGAGACCTATCGGGATGGAATTCTTGCCAGTCGGCGTACATTCGGCGTGGGTCTTGATGAGGTCGTTCGTCAGGAGACGGATCTCGACGGAGATGGCGACCCGGAAGCGAAACAGACTCCGATCTACGACTCAACCGGCAGCCTCGTCGCCGTCGCAAGCGCGGACGGAAAGCCGATCGAGCGGTATGACTACGCACCTTTCGGGCGACGGACGATTCACGTCGATCTCGTGCCGCCGAGAGTCGAGCAGGTCCGCTCGGTCGGTGACGAGGTCTGGATCGAGACGACGGAGCGTGTGAACGGACTGCGGCTACGAGATCTCGTCGCAACGGGAGAGCTGAAGATCGAGAATCTGACCAACGGGTTGACTGTCGAGATTGAGGAGTTCGACCAGCCGGTCGGAGTTGGCCGGCAGGCGCGACGGCGGTTTGTTCTGAGGTTGGCCGAACCGCCTCCGATTGGCGATCTGGTTCGACTCGTGATTCCTGTCGAGGCGCTCGAAGACGACTTCCTGAATCGGAACTCGGAGTCGATCACGCCAGAGTGGAGCTGGTCCGGGCTGGATGAGGTGATCGTCGACGAACGGGATCCGCACATCGAGGAGATTCGCATTCGCGGCGAGCGGGTCGAGATCGAGTGGAGTGAGGAAGTGAACCCGCTCAGCGCAAACGAGCGAATCCGGATCGACGGCGAGCCGGCGGAGTGGGAGCTGCTCGAAGATCGCTACACCCTGCGAGCCACCCTGGAAGTGTCACCGCTCGCGCACGTGGTCGAGATTCTCCCGGGAGTTGCCGATCTGTCGGGTCGACTTCACACGGAGGCTCTGAATGTCGCCTTCCCGTCCGGGTCCGCGGACCGACTCGGCTATCGGGCGACGGATCCGACGCTCGTGCCGATCTCGACCCTCGGCAACCGGCTCGGCTTCCACGGCGCCCAGGTCGACGACGAGAGCGGCCTAGTCTATTTCCGCAATCGCTACTACGACCCGGAGCTCGGCCGCTTCCTGACTGACGACCCGAACCTCTACGCCGACAGCGGCAACCCGGGACAGTTTGCGCTGAACAATCCCCTCGACCTGAGCGATCCGATGGGCGCACAGGTCCTCGGGTGGGCAAGCGCCCGTTCTACGCGGGGCATGGGCCACGCGGGCCGGGCGGACTTTTCGCTCTTCAACGCCTCGGGCCAACCCGCGGACTGGTCGTTCGTTCAGTCGTCGCCGGACCGGCTCGTGACGTTCCTGCACGGCTACAACGTCGACGAGGGGAGCTTCACGGGGGCGACCGGCTGGCTCGAGAACGTAAACGCCGGATTCGTTCGGGCTGGCCGCGAGCAGCCGATCTATGGCTTCACCTGGAAAGGCGATCCCCTGGGAGAGGGTTGGAGCGTTCCGTTCTTCGGCTTCGCGGAAGCCAACGCCGACGTGGCAGGAGTCGCCTTCGCGAAGTATCTCGGCGGAGTGCGGGCCGCGGGCGGCGCCGGTCTGGACCACTTCGTGGTGACTCACAGCCTCGGCGCGCGCGTAGCGCTGCGGGGGCTGCAGAACGTCGCGGCCTGGAGGAAGTCTCTGCAGGCGACCGAGTTCGGGCAGACGCACTATTCCCAGGACCTCGACGGGCTGTTCACGCTCAATGCGGCGGTGACTCGTCGCTCGGTCCAGCCGGGCGGGTTCCTGGAGTCCGCCCTCGACGCGGTGGCCTACTTTGGCAACTTCCACAGTCGGGAAGACCCGGTACTCGGCGGCGTCTTCAACAAGCGGAAGTTCGGAAGGGCGCTCGGGTCGGGAGAGATCCGCGGTCGCGTGGGATCAACCTATGCCGACCGCGTCGGAGACTTCGACATGATGGATCCATGGATTGCTGGAAGCCCCGCCTGTACGCACAGCAACCACCTGCGACCGTTGGGCGAGAAGAATGCGAAGAATGCCTGGCCCTACGTGCTCGCGGGTCAAGTGACACGCGATCGCGCGTGCTACGGCGCGGGCTTCGAGCATAGACAGCTATTTGAAACATTGGGGGCTCAGTTCAACCTTCACGGCAGAGGCTCGAAGAGGTAAGGGTGGCTCGTTCGTTCTGGACCTTCCCCGTCGCCCTAGCGTTGAGCGCCTGCGCTTCCATGGGTCCCCACCCTTACGGGCCCTCGAGTTTCTGCTATCTGGACCTTGCGGCGGACGGGAGCAAGCTCGCAGGTGTCTCGCAAGACGGCACATCGAAAGTCTGGAACCTCGCGACGCGCAAAGTGATTCATGGCGTCCCGGGATTCGACCCGTCCTCGCCCTTTGGAGGGTACGTTGCCGGGTTCCTGACGTTTCGCGGTGAGACGGGCGAGGTCGTTGGAGACTGTGGCTTCGGTCGCATTTGTGCGTGGGACCTGGCCACCGGGTCGAAGCGGCTCCTTCTGGAGCACGACGCGCAGGATCAGGCGATGGCGGGACTGAGTTCGCGCGACGGGCGCCGACTGGTCTTCGGGACCAGGCGTGGGGCGATCTTCAGGTTCGACGAAGAAGCTGTTGAGGTCAATTTCCTAAAACCGATTGACCTTTGGTCCGGGGGAGGAGGTGGGGCGAGACCGATCTACACGCTCGAAGGAACTCGCTACCTGGAGCTCATTGTATCGGCGACTTCAGTGATCGAGCCCGCAGGGATGTACATGCGTGACTCGAGATCCAGGCCAACGATTCATCGGGCCGAGGGGTGGATGGAGGTTCCGACAACCGATGGAAGGTCCTTTAACCTAGCTCTGTGTAGTGGAATTTGTGTTTGGCGATGGCCTTCTGAAGAGCCGATCGAGATCGAAGATCGCTTCAGCGACAAGATCCGAGCCGACTTCTCGGCGGATGGTCGAAGGCTCGCGATTCATCAGCAGGGAGGTCCCGGGGCGGTCTACGACGTGGGCACGATGAGCCAGGTCGTCCCGAAGCTCACGAACGGCGCGGACGGACTCCGGTTCATCGACGAGGCGGCCGAATACCTCGCGGTCATGACGTATGGCGAGAAGAAGCTGCGAATCCTCACGCTGAGCGGCGGCGCGGCGGAGGCTGTCGATCTGCCGCTGCGCAACTGGTCGGCTGGCGGCCGCCGGCCGATGGTCACGTTCCCGGAGAAGCAGTGGATTTTCATCGGCCTTCGCGACGGGGGCGTCGACTGGTATCAGTTCTCGGCGGCACCCACGCCTGCCCTCCGGCACGTCGCGACGCTGCGGTAGGTGCGGCGGCATCGAGGTTCTCGTCCTCCGCCAACGGCAACCTGACCTCCAGGGGGGACCTCGACCTGCACTACGACTTCCGCAACCGGCTGACCCGGGTGACGCGCGGCGGGGCGGAGCTGGCGCGCTACCGGTACGATGCCTTCAATCGGAAGATCGAGACGGTCGCGGGCGGCGAGACGCGCGAGACGGTGTGGAGCGGCTGGCAGCCGATCGAGACGCGCGGCTCGGGGGGCTTTTCGACGCGGCGCACGTACGGCGTGGGGCTCGACGAGATCGTCCGCCAGGAGGTCGACGTGGACGGCGACGGGACGGCCGAGACGGTGCACGCGCCGGTCTACGATTCGACCGGGAGCCTGGTGGCGATCCTCGACGAGGCCGGCAAGCCGATCGAGCGCTACGAGCACTCCCCCTACGGCGAGCGGACGATCCGGGCCGACCTCGCCGAGCCGGAGATCGAGCAGCTGCGGGTCGTCGAGGGCGAGGTCTGGATCGAGGTCACCGAGCGGGTCAGCGAACTGCGGATCCGAAGTCTCGTGGCCTCGGGC
>JAIOJQ010000006.1 GCA_019911865.1 Thermoanaerobaculia bacterium | reverse complement strand
TCGCAGGCGATCATCTCCGGCTCGTTCTCGCTCACCCGCCAGGCGGTGCAGCTCGGCTACCTGCCGCGGATGGAGATCGTCCACACCTCGGCGAGCGAGATCGGCCAGATCTTCGTGCCGGTGGTCAACCGGCTGCTCGCCGTCGCCTCGATCGCCGTGGTGATCGCCTTCGGCAGCTCGAGCCGGGTGGCCGGCGCCTACGGCGTGGCGCTGACCACCACGATGCTGATCACCACGCTGCTCGCCGCCATCGTGGCGCGGCGCATCTGGCACTGGCCGGTGCTCGCGGTCGCCGCCGTGACCGTCGCTTTCCTCGTCCCCGACCTCGCCTTCTTCGCCGCCGCGGTGGTCAAGATTCCCGACGGTGGCTGGTTCCCGCTGGTGATGGCGCTCGGCGTGCTCGGCGTGATGACCTCCTGGCGCCGCGGCCGCGCGGCGCTCGGCGCGCGCGTCGGCAGCGGCTTCCCGCTCGACAAGCTGATCGACGAGATCGAGGCGAAGCGGCTCCACCGCGTCGAGGGGACGGCGATCTACCTCACCGGCGACGGCCAGGAGGCGCCGCGGGCGCTGCTGCACAACCTCAAGATGATCGGCGTCGCGCACCGGCGCAACCTCTTCCTCACCGTGCGCACCGCCGAGGAGCCGTACATCGCCGAGTCCGACCGGCTCGCGGTCGAAACGATCCGCCCCGGCTGGCATCGCCTGGTCGCCACCTGGGGATTCGCCGAGGACCCCGACGTCCCGACCCTGCTCGACCGGCCCGAGGTGCGGGCCCTGGGCGTCGGGCCCGCCGGGCGCACCTTCGTGCTCGGTCGCACCCAGCTCGTCGCGTCGCCGCGGCCGGTCCTGCCGGCCTGGCGGCGCGGGCTGTATCTCTTCCTGGCCCGCAACGCCACCGAGGCCGACCGCTTCTTCCGCCTGCCGCCCGGCCAGGTGCTCGACATCGGGCAGGTGATCGAGTTCTGATCGCACCGGGCGAGGGCGAGCCATGAGAGGTCGAGTGCGTAGCGCCATGGGCACGGCCGAAGCGGCGAAGGACTGGCTGCTCGCCGCCGGCGTGCTGGCCGGCACCGTGGCGCTCGGCCTGCTGCTGCGCGCGCGGCTCGAGCCCGCCAGCCTCGCCCTCGTCCTGGTCGGCGCGGTGGTGCTGGTCGCCCTGCGCACGGGTCGCCGGGTCGCCGCCGCCACCGCGCTCACCGCGGCGATCGCCTGGAACTTCCTGTTCACCGAGCCGCGCTTCACGCTGCGCATCCACGACGCCGGCGACATCGTGGTCTTCGCGGTGATGACGGTCGCCGCGCTGCTGGTCGGCCAGCTCGCCTCGCGCCAGCGCCAGCAGCTGGTCGAGCTCGCCGAGGCGCGCGACCGCCTCGACGCGACGCGCGCCGAGGCCGACACCGAGCGGCTGCGCGCGGCGCTGCTCGCCTCGGTGTCGCACGACTTGCGCACGCCGCTCTCGGCGGTGATCGGCGCCGCCAGCACGCTCGCCGAGTATGGGGACGCAATGCCGGCCGCCGACCGCCGGGAGCTCGCCGGCTCGATCCGCAGCGAAGGCGAGCGGCTCGACCGCTACGTCCAGAACCTCCTCGACATGGCGCGGCTCGGCTCCGGGCCGCTGCAGCTGCAGCGCGGCTGGGTCGGCTTCGACGAGATCGTCGGCGAGACCCTGGCGCGCCTCGGACGGCTCGACTCCACCTCTCCCGTCGAGCTCGACCTCGAGCCGGGGCTGCCGCCGCTGCACGTCCACGCGGCGCTCGTCGAGCAGGCGCTGTTCAACGTCCTCGAGAATGCGCTCCGTCACTCGCCGCCGGGCTTGCCGATCCGCCTCGTCGCCCGCCGCGTCGGCGAGCGACTGGAGATCGACGTCGACGACCGCGGGCCGGGGATCCCGCCGGCCGATCGCCAGCGGATCTTCGAGCCGTTCCAGTCCGGCTCGCGCGGCAGCGGGCTCGGGCTGACGATCGTCCGCGGCATGATCGGCGCGCACGGCGGCACGGTCGAGGCGCTCGACGCCGCCGGGGGCGGGGCGCGGCTGCGCCTGACCCTGCCGCTGAGCGAGCCGCCCGGCGGTCCGGACGAAGAGGAGGGGGCGAAGTGAATCGGGAAGGGGAGTCGCGCCCGCCGGAGGCCACGGCGCCGCCCGCGCGCGTGCTGGTGATCGACGACGAGCCGCAGATCCGCCGCTTCCTCACCGTCGCCCTGCGCGCCGAGGGGTTCGACGTGGCCGAGGCGGCCACCGGCAGTGCGGGTCTCGACGAGCTCGCCCGCCGCGGCGCCGACCTGGTGATCCTCGACCTCGGCCTGCCCGACCTCGACGGCCACGAGGTCCTCGAACGCCTGCGCAGCTGGTCGTCGGCGCCGGTGATCGTCCTCTCGGTGCGCGCCCGCGAAGCGGAGAAGGTGCGCGCCCTCGACGGCGGCGCCGACGACTACGTCACCAAACCCTTCGGCGTCCCGGAGCTGGTGGCCCGGGTGCGCGCCCTGCTGCGGCATCGCGGCGGCGCGACCGGCGAGTCGGCGGTGTTCGACGACGGCTACCTGCGCATCGACCTCGCGCGGAGGTCCGTCGAAGTGGCGGGGGAGCCGGTGGCGCTGACGCGCAAGGAGTTCTCGGTCCTCGCCATGCTCCTCGGCGCCGGCGGGCGGGTGGTCACCCAGCAGCACCTCCTGCGCGAGCTGTGGGGCCCCTCGCACGTCGAGGACACCCACTACCTGCGCGTCGTCATCGCCCGCCTCCGCCAGCGCCTGACCGACTCCGCCAGCACCCCCCGCTACCTGCGCACCGAGCCCGGCGTCGGCTACCGCTTCCTCCTGCCGACCTGACCCCGACCGACAAAAAGGGGACAAGCACCAAACTCCGTAAAAAAGGGACAGGCACCTTTTCACCGCAAAAGGGGACAGGCACCTTCCGTGACACTTTTCTTCCCAAAAAGGGGACAGGCACCAAATCACTAGTTTCGGTGCTTGTCCCCGAAATCGAGTCCCCGAGATCGAAAACAAAGACAAAAGCCCAGAGAAGGGAAAAGGCAAGAAGCGGCAGCTTGTGGTGAGGGCCGTCCGGCGACCTCGAGCCCCGCGCCGTCGGTCCCGGATCCGGCGGTCTTTCCCTTTCTATGGAAGCTTTTCGTCTCTGCCGCCCACCACGCCCGCAAAGGGGCCCGAGAAAAGGGGACAGGCACGAAATCCCGAGTTTCGGTGCCTGTCCCTCTTTTCGGAGTTTTGGTGCCTGTCCCTTTTTCTCGCTGTCCCCTTTTTGTCGGTTCAGCCGATCAGGTGGTCGGCCAGGCGGAGCCAGAGGTCGGTTCCCGAGAGCCAGAGGCGCAGCGGCTGGGAGGCGACGGTCAGGCCGAAGCCGATCGCCGTCGCCGGGTGGAGGCGCCGGCGGGTCCACAGGTCGCGCAGGACGATCGGCAGCAGGAGCAGATCGAGGAGACCGAAGAAGGTGGGCGGCCCCGGGGGGAGGAACGGCAGGGGCAGGCGGGCGGTGGCCGCCGGCAGCAGGTTGGCCGAGGCGAACAGCAGGTAGCGCTTGTGGGCCTGGGGATCCCGCCGATAGAGGATGCCGAGCGCCGCCAGGAGCGCGAAGAGGAGCATGTCGGCAAGCGGCACGATGAGGAACTGGGCGGCCGGAAACGGCACGCCCATGAAACCCCCGGGCCGCCGCGCCGCGAGCAGCGCCCCTTCGACGCCGACGACCACCAGCGCCACCGCGAGAGCGCCGCCGACCCAGCCGACCTTGCGGTGGAGATCGACCCGCCGCGTCGACACCAGCGCCGCCTGCAGCACCAGCAGCACGAACCAGGCGGTGAAGAGCGCGCCGTGGAAGGTGAAGAACGGCTCGGGCGGTCGCAGCGCCACGAGCTCGGGAAACCAGGCGCGAAAGAAGAAGGTCCGCCCGAACCCGGCCACCACGACGCCGAGAAAGAGGAGCGACATCCACAGATGAAACCGATGCTCCGCGGACCGATCCCCCGCGGCCATACGCGCCGTCGCCATGCCCCCCTCCATGAAACCTGCCCTGCACCTGGTTGAAAGAGGGGGGAGCGTACACCGGCCGCGGCTGCCGCAGAGCCGGGCCCCTCCCGTCAGGGCCGCCCCGCCGCGGGAGTGCGGGCGGGGGAGCTCGCCCGCGTGCGGACCTCGCGGAGGAACTCGGGCTGGTCCAGGTAGCGAACCTGCGGCAAGGGGCGCGAGGCGGGCAGGGAGCCGCGGAGTCGGGCGGCCTGCAACATCTTCTGCCGGACGGCGGCCCGGTGGCGCCGGTAGAGCACCTCCTCGAGCTCTTCGACGTACTCCTCTTCGTCGCGTCCGTGCGGCACCCACCAGCGATCGCCGGCCACGCCGGCGTGGGCGAGCTCGTGGACGAGGACCACCTGCTGATAAGCGATGGTGAGCCCGTCGCGAATCCAGATCTGTGCCGCTTGCGCTTCGCGGTCACGGTGGACCTGCCCGAGCAGCAGGCTCTCCTTCGACTCCGCCGGGCCGCAGAAGAGCTCGAACTCCCAGTGGTTGAGGAGCAACTGGTCCTGCCAGGCGACCAGCTGCTGCGCCAGGCCGGGGCAGCCGGCCGTTCCCCACGAGAGCGCCGCGATCTGGTCATCCATGGACGGCCCGGGTCCGACGATCACTTTCAAGAAGCCGGCCACCCCGATGGCGAGGCAGCCGAAGAAGCGGATCGCGATCCAGTTCATGCCGTTCCCTCCCGCAGGCGCAGCCATCCTCGCAGAGCCACGCGTCAGAAACTGACGCAGCGCCGCCGGCCGGCCCCACCCGCGAGAAAAGGAAGAAAAGGGGACAGGCACGAAATCCCGAGTTTCGGTGCCGGTCCCTGAAATCGAAAACAGAGACAAAGGCCCAGAGAAGGGAAAAAACAAGAGTCGAAGGTGGGGGTGAGGCCTGGCCGCGCCGTCCGGCGCCCTCGAGCCCCGCCCCGTGGGCCCCGGACCCGGCGGTTTTTTCCTTCTATGGAAGCTTTTTCGTCTCTGGCGCCCGCCGCCCGCAAGAGGGCCCGAGAAATGGGGACAGGCACGAAGACCCTGCGGGCGAGCTGAGCCCCGCCTGCCCCCCGCAAGACGACTCCCCCCGGAAGCCGTCCTCTCCCGTTCGAGGCGCACGGCGAGGCCGCCGTGCCGCCCGCGGGAGGGGAGATGCCCACGGCGATCCGCCGGTTCTTCGGGATCAGGATCAAGATCTACCACCTGGATCACCCGCCGCCACACTTCCATGCGCGGTACGGAGAGCTCGAGGCCAAGATTTCGATCGAAACCCTGGACGTGCTCGCCGGCCGGCTGCCGCCTCGCGTCCTGGCTCTGGTTCTAGAATGGGCGTCGAGGCATCGGCCGGCGCTGGGGCAGAGCTGGGCGAGCGCGCGTCGCAAGGAGCCGCTGCCTCCGATCGCCGGATTGGACGAGGAGGTCTGACATGTGGCGCATCGAGTCGGTGAAACCCCTTCCGGGCTATCGGCTGGAGGTCCGCTTCGTGGACGGCGTCCACGGAGTCGTCGACCTGAGCGGCGAACTCTCCGGCCCGGTCTTCGAGCCGCTCAAGGACCCGGCGAAGTTCGCCGAGGTGGGACTCGACGAGGACGGTGCCATCTGCTGGCCGAACGGCGCCGACCTGGCTCCGGATGCGATCTACGAGGATTTCACCACCGGTTCCTCGGCCGCCCGCTGACTTCCCGAGAGCGACGAGCCCGGAAGATGCACTGCAAAGTTATCAAAGCCCGCGCCCTGCCGGACCACCACCTCGAGATCGAATTCGCCGACGGTGTCTCCGGCGTGCTCGACTATCGCCACGTGATCTGGGGCCCGGTCTTCGAGCCCCTGCGCGATCCCGCGCGCTGGGCCGAGGTGGGCATCGACGAGGAGGGCGTCGTCTGCTGGCCCAACGGCGCCGACCTCGCCCCGGACACGATGTACGAACGCCTCAAGGCGCAGACCACCGCCGCCCGCTGAGAGCCACCGCCCCGCTCAGCCGGGAACTCGCTCCGATTCCCCCACCAGGCGCTCCGTGAGTTCCCGCCGGATCAGGAATCGGTGCCTGTGCCCGTCGTCCCACCGGAATCAGGAAATTGCCTCTGACTGAATTTCCTCTCGGTGCGACAGGTTCTGTCGCGGCGGTGGGGTAGAACCCGAAGGGGGACAGGCCGGGAAACTCTCGAACGGAGGCCCACGATGCCCGAGCGCCATCCACGCTGGCAGGCGAAGTCCGAGGCGGAGCTGCTGCAGATCGTTCGTCTCGTCTGGGAGGGCCGGGCGATCGGCAGCTGGCAGCTGCGCGGGCGCGCCGAGCTCAAGCGGGTCTTCCCGGGGTTCGTGAAGTTCGAGTACGGCTACCAGATCGCGGCGGGCGCCTCGGACACCTACTTCTCGACCCCCGACGCGGCGGCCTCCTTCAGCGCCATCCCCTGGCCCGCGGCCGCCTGGGGAAGGCTGCCCGAGCCCTCGCCGGCCGACCCGGCGACCACCCCGGCGCCTCCCGGCCCGCCGCCGATCCCCGACTGGGAGCTCCTCTCGTGGGAGGAGTGGAAGGCGACCCTCCGCCTGCTCGGCTACCCGGACGCCGGCAAGGGCCGGCCGGCGCGGATGCCGGAGTAAGCGGCGGGGCGAAGACTCCGGTCCGATCTCCAGGCCCCGCAAGGATTTGTCAGATCCTGTCCGGCCCGTGTGGTTAGAATGCCGCGCAGTCCGATACAGGAGGCACGAGTGGAGCGAGTGAGCCGGGGAGAGGCTTGCGGGGCCGGAGGGGCGTGGGGAGCGGCGGGCCCATCTCCCGCCCCCGGGCGGAGCACCCCGGCATGACCTCGCCGAGCGGCCGCATCTTCCACCTCGAGAACGGCACCCTCTCGCCGCTCGACGAGTCGCCCTTCAGCCTTGAGAATCAGCTCCAGAAGCTGCTCGCCGGGAACCCGGACCTCCTGCCGGGCGACCAGATGGACCCCGAGGAGCCACGGCGGTTCCTGCTGACCGACCTCGAGGTGACGGTCACCGGCGACGCGACGACCTGGGCATGCCCCGCTCATGTGGGCACAGGGCAGGGCATCGTGCTAGGCCTTCACGATTCCGGGCATCGCGTCTGCTCCGTGCAGCACCTGCAGAGTGCGGCCGGATATTGCGAAAGCTCGGAGGTCCCGTGGGTGACATGCGTCTAGAAGATCTGACTCCCGGCGCGACCGTTCGCGGCATTCTCCCCGACGCTGCTGTTTCGGTCGTCAACACGCAATGGCACGGCTCGGATACCCTGACCCTCGTCTACCGGGACCCCTCCGGCCGAGTTGCCGACCAGCTCCTGTTCCGCGACGACGAAGCCCGCCTCGCGATCGTCGAACAGGGCAGGCCTTGGAGCTTCGACGGCGACGGTGCCCAGTTCCGGCTCGTCGCCGAGGCGCATCGAATCCGGCTCGCGCATCTCTTCGACCCGGTTCTGGCCGTTCACACTTCACTTGTCGATCCGCTCCCGCACCAGATCACCGCCGTTTATGAGGAGATGCTGCCGCGGCAACCGCTGCGTTTCCTGCTCGCCGACGACCCGGGCGCCGGCAAGACGATCATGGCCGGGCTGCTCATCAAGGAGCTGATCGCGCGCGGCGATCTCCGGCGATGCCTCATCATCTGTCCCGGTAGCCTGGTCGAGCAGTGGCAGGACGAGCTGTCGCGTCGCTTCCATTTGCCATTCGAGATTCTGACGAACGACAAGCTCGAAGCGGCGCGGACCGGAAACTGGTTCGTCGAGAACGACCTCGCCATTGCGCGCCTCGACAAGCTTTCGCGCAACGAGGACGTCCAGCTGAAGCTCTCGGCACCGGACAACCGCTACGACCTGGTCGTCTGCGACGAAGCGCACAAGCTCTCCGCTACCTTCTTCGGTGGCGAGGTCAAGTACACCAAGCGCTACCGCCTTGCTCAGCTCGTCGGCGGCCTCACTCGGCACTTCCTGCTGATGACGGCCACGCCGCACAACGGCAAAGAAGAGGATTTCCAGCTCTTTCTCGCGCTCCTCGACGCCGACCGATTCGAGGGCAAGTTCCGTGATGGCGTCCATCAGGTGGAAGTGGGTGACCTGATGCGGCGCATGGTCAAGGAGAACCTGCTCAAGTTCGACGGCACGCCGCTGTTTCCGCAGCGAATCGCTTACACGGTTCCCTTCAAGCTCTCTCCGGACGAAGCACGGCTCTACAAGGAGGTCACGGAGTACGTTCGCGAGGAGTTCAACCGTGCCGAGGCGCTTCAGAACGATAAGCGTGCCGGCACCGTCGGGTTCGCGCTCACGATCCTCCAGCGGCGACTCGCCTCCTCGCCGGAGGCGATCTTCCAGTCGCTGCGCCGCCGGCGCGAGCGGCTGGAGAAGCGCCTTCGCGAGCTCGAACTCCTGCAGAGAGGAGGTTCGGCATACGCTCCGGTGAGCGCCGGACCGCTTCTCGACGCAGACGACGTGGAGGAGCTCGAGGACGCCCCGGAGAGTGAGGTCGAAACGGCCGAGGAGCAGGTCCTCGACCAAGCCACCGCGGCGGGAACGATCGCCGAACTCAAGCTCGAAATTCAGACGCTGTCACGCTTGGAGGCCTTGGCCGGCGAGGTCCGCCGAAGTGGGCAGGACACCAAGTGGCGCGAGCTGTCGCAGCTGCTCGGCGAGCTCTTCTCTCCGGCCGGCCAGCAGGAGGGCTTGGCGGAAGGAGACCCCGCCCCCTGGGGCGCGGGGCCGATCCCGAGGCCCAAGCCGTCTCCTCGCCAGAAGCTGGTCCTCTTCACGGAGCACCGCGACACCCTCAGTTACCTCGAGCGCCAGATCGGCTCGCTCTTCGGTCGGCCGGCAACGCTGGCGATCATCCACGGCGGGATGGGGCGCGAGGAGCGCCGCAAGGCGCAGGAGAGGTTCCTTCACGACCCCGAGGTCCGCGTTCTGCTGGCGACCGACGCCGCCGGCGAAGGCATCAATCTCCAGCGCGCGCACCTGATGGTGAACTACGACCTGCCCTGGAACCCCAATCGCCTGGAGCAGCGTTTCGGCCGGATCCACCGTATCGCCCAGACCGAGGTCTGCCACCTATGGAATCTGGTGGCCGAGGAGACGCGGGAGGGCGACGTTTACCGCCGCCTGCTCGAGAAGCTGGAGGAGGCGCGTAACGCGCTCGGAGGCCAGGTCTTCGATGTCCTCGGCAAACTCCAGTTCGAGGGCAAGCCCCTGCGCGAGCTGCTGATCGAAGCCATTCGCTACGGCGACCAGCCCGAGGTTCGCGCGAGGCTTACGCAAGCGATCGAACATGCGGTCGATCCCAGTCGCCTCCAGGACCTGCTCGAGGAGCGTGCCCTCGCCCACGACGCGATGGACGCGAGCCGCGTGGCGCGCGTCCGCGAGGAGATGGAGCGGGCCGAGGCAAGCCGTCTCCAGCCGCACTACGTCGAGTCCTTCTTCCTCGAGGCGTTCCGACTCCTGGGTGGCTCGGCGCGGGAACGTGAGCCGCGGCGCTACGAGGTGACCCACGTCCCGGCACCGGTTCGCCAGCGCGACCGGCAGATCGGCGCCGGGGACCCGGTCCTCCAGCGCTATGAGCGCATCGCCTTCGAGAAGTCCCTCATCGCGCCGCAGGGCAAGCCGCTGGCTGCGTTCGTCTGCCCTGGCCATCCGCTGCTCGACGCCGTGCTCGATCTGACTCTCGAGCGCCACCGCGACCTGCTCAAGCGCGGCACGGTGCTGGTGGACGAGCGAGACTCAGGTACGTCTCCGCGGGTGCTCTTCTTCCTCGAGCACTCAATCCAGGACGCGAGCCTCCTCCTGTCGGGCGAGCGGCGCACCATCTCTCGCCGCATGCTCTACGTCGAAATGGACGCAGCCGGAAACGCGCGTCACCTGCACTACGCCCCCTATCTCGACTACCGTCCGCTCGCCGAGGGTGAACCGGGCGTAGCGGCGCTGCTGGCCCGGCCGGAGGCGGCTTGGATCGCCCGCGACCTCGAACCGAAGGCGCAGGGTTACGCCATCGCCAACGTCGTGCCGGAGCACGTCCGCGAGATCCGGGAGCAGCGCCTCGCGTGGATTTCGAAGACGCGGGCGGCCGTCCAGGATCGATTGACGAAGGAGATCAACTACTGGGACCACCGCGCGGAGCAGCTCAGGGCTCAGGAGCAAGCGGGAAGGGCTGGAGCGCGCCTCAATTCCCAGGAGGCCCGCCGCCGCGCCGACGACCTGCAGTCCCGACTCGGGCGCCGATTGGCGGAGCTCGACCGCGAAGCGCAGGTCTCCGCTCAGCCACCGGTGGTTCTGGGCGGGATCGTGGTTGTCCCGATCGGTCTCCTGGCTGAGGTCGGGGGGCGCTCGCCAGCCACTACCACGAATGCCGTCGACACGCAGGCGAGCGCCGCCCGAGCCCGCGCGGCGGTCATGGAGGTCGAGCGTTCCCTGGGTTTCGATCCGGTCGACCGCGAGTTCGAGAAGCTCGGCTACGACATCGAGAGTCGTGTGCCCGGCACAGGGAGCCTGCGCTTCCTCGAGGTGAAAGGGCGAGTCGAAGGAGCAGACACCATCACCGTCACGAAGAACGAGATCCTATACTCGCTCAACAAGCCCGAAGATTTCATCTTGGCACTGGTCGAGTTGCGGGACGGTAGCCAACACCGAGTGCGTTACGTCCGAAAACCGTTCCACCGCGAGCCCGACTTCGGTGTGACGAGCGTGAACTACGATTTCGCGGAGCTGCTGGCTCGATCGGAGGATCCGTCATGAGTCTGTTTGAGGACACCAATCCGCACGCCCTCAAGAACCTCTTGGCCGAGATCCACAATCGGACGACCGCCCTGCCGAACTTCCAGCGCGACTTCGTATGGGACCCTGGGGCCACGCAGGAACTCATCGTCTCGATCGCGAACAATTATCCGGCTGGCAGCATTCTTCGGGTCCGCGACACGAAACGGGTCTTCGTTCCTCGCGAATTCGAAGGCGCACCGGTGCTCGACGGCGCCCGGCACACCTTCCTCGTGCTCGATGGCCAGCAGCGGCTGACTTCGCTCTATCAGGCCTTCTTCGGCGTCGGGGAGCACCGCTACTTTCTCAAACTGCGAAGATTGATGGACGGCGCCGATATTGATGAGGCGATCATGCACGTCCGCGCGTCGACGAAATGGGCGCAGCGGCGGGCGAGCTTTGAGCTTCAGGCCCAGGAGCTCCTGCTCCCCCTTTCCGAGCTTCAAGGGGGAGCTGGGCGTTTCGGCCAGTGGAGCAGAAGGGTCGCGCGAACTCTAAAGGGCTCCGAGAGGATCGCCCTGGAAGATGCACTCGATGAGATCGAAGAGCGCTGGATCAAGACGATCGACGACTATCACTTCCCGGTGGTCACGCTCTCCGACAAGACCGAGCCAGCGGCGCTTTGCACGATTTTCGAGACGCTCAACCGCACGGGCGTTAAGTTGAGTGTCTTCGAGCTCCTGACCGCGCGATTCTGGCCGGCAGATTTGAATCTGAGGTCCCTCTGGGAGCAGGCCGTCAACGAGCATCGGCCGCTGGACCTCTTCGAGGTGGACCCGTATTACGTCCTGCAGGGCATCGCCCTTGCCTCGAGGCGGGCGCCCTCCTGCAAGCGGAGTGATGTCCTGGGCCTCCAGGTCGACGACGTTCGGGCGTGGTGGGGCCCTGTGGCGAAGGGCCTCGCTCGGGGACTCGAGATACTGAGGGACGACTGTAAGGTGATGCTCCCGAAGTGGCTGCCGTATTCGACGATGCTGCCGCCTCTGGCGGCGGTCCTGGCGAGGGCAGGGGCGGTTAAGGGACCAGAGGAGGGGGTCCGGCGCGAGCGGCTTAAGCAGTGGTTCTGGTGCGCGGTCTTCGGACAGGCCTACGAGACGTCGCCGAACAGCGAAGCGGCACGGGACGTCTCGGAGCTCCTGGACTGGCTGAAGGGCGGTCCGGCACCGCAGACGGTTACGGGCTTTCGGTTTGACCCGAGGGCATTGCGGGACGTGACACCGCGTCAGCGGTCGGTCTACCGAGGAACGATCTGCCTAATTCTGAGTGGCGGAGCTCGGGACTTCCACACCCTGGCGCCAATCACCGGAAAGCTGATGGCGGAGCAGGGAATCGACGACCACCACGTCTTCCCGGCCGCCTGGTTGGATCGTCAAGGCCAGACAACGACGCGGCAACGGGACTGCGTGCTGAACCGCACTCTAATCGACCGCACGACGAATCAGCTCATCAGTGACCGCTCTCCCTCGGACTATCTGATGGAGATCGAGTCGACGGCAGGTTTCCCGAGCGCGCAGGTTCTCGGTTCGCACGCGCTGCCGACCGGGCCAGACTCGCCGCTTCGTCGGGATGATTTCGATTCGTTCATTCGGTGGCGCCAGGAGCAGATCTGGCACGAGATCCAACGGGTCACTGGAGCGGCTCAGCCGGCGGACCTCGAAGTCAACGGCGAGCAGGAGTTCCCAACGTGACCGAAGTTCGACTCTCCCCGGAGCTCGACCGCGCGATGGAGGCCCTCGAGACAAGCTTTCATGTCCGCCTCATTGCGACCTTCGGGGAGGAATTGCTCTGTGCCCCGGTCGAGGCTCCCGCCGAGGAATGGCTCGGTGTGAACGGTGCGGAGTTCGACCAGTTTCCCGTGAGGCGCGGCGCTGAGACGATCGGCGTTCTGCTTAGGAGCCCAGAACGCCCGAGAGGGACCGTTGGCGACGCAATGATGCGCCTCTCGGAGGCGCTGTTGGTCTCCGCGGACCTGCCCCTCACGAAGCTGATTCCAGAGTTGCGGAACCGGCCCTTTCGCCTCGTGCTCCGCGGCGGACGAATCGACGGCCTGGTGACCCGAAGCGACCTCCTGAAGATCCCTGTTCGCATGGTCCTGTTCGCGATCATTACGCACCTAGAGCAGATCATGGCTGACGTCATCGTCCGGCAGTGGCCGATCGAGTCGGAGTGGTTCAACAGACTGGCGACAGGCCGACAGGAAAATTCACGGAAGAAGTTGGCAGGCCTGCAGGAAAGGAGAATGGATCCACAACTCATCGAAGTGACCGAGTTCAGCGACAAGAGGGACCTGTGCCGGCTGCTCATCGAGGCAGGAGGGAAGAACAGATTCGAGGCCGACATGAACGGCCTCCGCGACCTCCGGGACTCGCTCGCGCACGCAGCGACATTTCTGACCAACGACGGAGAAGCGGCCTCGATCGAGAGCTTCGTGAGCAAGTTTGAATCTGCACTGGTCTGGATTCGAGAGCTCAATGCCCTTCGAGGCCGTCTTGGAGTCGAGAAATGAAGGTTCGTAAGAAGCTCATTGAAGTCGCCCTGCCGCTCGAGGCGATCAACGAGGAGGGGTCGCGACGGAAGCGAAAGGCTCCCGCTGGATATCCAACGACACTTCACAAGTGGTGGGCACAGCGGCCCGTCGCTGCCGCACGCGCTGTGATCTTCGCCCAGATGGTGGACGACCCATCGTCGCTTCCGGACCTCTTCCCGACGGAGCAGAAGCAGAAGAAGGAGCGGAAGCGGCTCTTCCGTATTCTCGAGGAGCTTGTGCTCTGGGACAACACCTCAAACGAAGTCGTACTGGAGCGAGCCCGCGCGGAAATCTGGCAGAGCTGGCGACGGGCCTGCGCGGACAACGCAGATCATGCGGGGGCGAAGGAGCTCTTCGACCGGTACAAGCTCCCTCCATTTCACGATCCATTCGCTGGCAGCGGTGCGATTCCCATGGAAGCGCAGCGCCTGGGACTGGAGGCTTACGCGAGCGATCTCAACCCGGTCGCTGTACTGATTGACAAGGCGATGATCGAGATCCCACAGCGCTTCGCCGGCCGCCCCCCAGTGAATCCTGAGTGGCAGTCGAAGAGCACAGAGGAAAAGGCGCTTCGCGCCTGGAGAGGAACCGAGGGGCTGGCGGAGGATGTGCGCTACTACGGAAGGTGGATTCGAGAAGAGGCCGAGAAGCGCATCGGAAAGCGCTACCCGAGGATCGAAGTGACGGCGGAGATTGCGAAGGGGCGGCCGGACTTGAAGCCATATATCGGCCAGCGCCTGGCCGTTATCGCCTGGCTATGGGCGCGAACAGTCAGGAGTCCGAACCCGGCTTTCGCGAAGGTCGACATTCCGCTTGCCTCGACTTTCCTACTCTCGAAGAAGGCCGGTAGGGAAGCCTACGTCGAACCTGTAATCGAAGGCGGCAGCTATCGGTTCTCGGTAAGGGTGGATGCTGCGAAGGATATTGAAAAGGTGAAGCTCGGCACTACGGCTGGGAAGAGGAGTGCCTTCCGCTGCCTCATGTCGGGCGAGCCGATCACCTACGACTACATCCGCAACGAAGGAAAGGCGGGGCGCATGGGTGCACGCCTGATGGCTATCGTTGCGGAGGGCGATCGAGGACGAGTGTACCTGGCGCCGACGCCTGGGCACGAAGCCGCTGCGCGGGAGGCCGAGCCGCCGTGGAAGCCGGACATGCTGCTGCCGGACAATCCACGCGATTTCAAGACGCCGAACTATGGCCTAACGACCTTCGGCGACCTCTTTACCCCGCGCCAGTTGGTGGCGCTGAAGACCTTCTCCGACCTCGTGGGGGAGGCGATGCATCAGGCACACCGCGACGCCTCAGCTGTTGGCCTGTCCGAGCACCCAACGCCGCTCCGTGATGGAGGCACCGGCGCGGCAGCATATGCAGAGGCGGTGGGGGTGTACGAGGCCCTGGCGATCTCGAGGTTGGCGGACTACGGGTCTTCTATCGCCACGTGGCGACCGAAAGACAACGCGATGCGTTCTACGATGCCAAAGCAGGCGATCCAGATGGCGTGGGACTTTGCAGAGGGGTCTCCGTTTGGTGCGTCCAGTTCAGGATTTGAGGAGTGCGTAAGTGTGGTTGCCAGGGTGGTAGAACGAGCGCTAGCCCTCGGTCAGGGCGAAGCAACGAACCACGGCGTGCAAGAGGCTGTGCTTGCTGGAGGTCGGGCACCAGTCGTCAGCACCGACCCTCCCTACTACGACAACGTTGGATATGCGGAACTCTCCGACTTTTACTACATCTGGTTACGCCAGTTGCTGCGCGGTGTTTTCCCGACTCTCTTCACTACCGTTGCCGTTCCTAAGGCCGGGGAGTTGATAGCCACGCCATATCGCCACGGTGGCAAGGCAAAGGCAGAAAAGTTCTTCCTCGCCGGCATGACGCAGGCGATGCATCGACTCGCGGAGCACGCGCATCCTGCGTTTCCAATCACGATCTACTACGCGTTCAAACAATCGGAAACCGAGATTGACGGCGCTACAGCGAGCACAGGCTGGGAGACATTTCTGGAAGCCGTGATTCGCTCTGGACTCTCAGTGCTTGGAACGTGGCCCATTCGGACGGAGGGCGACAATCGCCAGCTGAGTATTGGCAAGAACGCTCTCGCCTCCAGCATAGTTCTGGTCTGCCGGAGGCGCGGGACCGATGCGCCTGCGGCAACTCGCCGTGAGTATGTCGGCGTGCTCAAGGCCGAACTGCCTCTGGCGCTGCGGCGCCTCCAGGAAGGCAACATTGCTCCGGTCGACTTGGCGCAGGCCGCCATTGGCCCAGGTATGGCTGTCTATACGCGCTATGCGAAGGTGCTCGATGCCATGGGCAATTTGGTGCCGGTGCGCGAAGCACTTACGCTCATCAACCAGGTGCTCGACGAAACGCTCGCTGAGCAAGAGGGCGACTTTGACTCCGACAGCCGTTTCGCGCTTGCTTGGTTCGAACAGCATGGCTTCGGCGAGGGGGAGTACGGAGTCGCCGAAACTCTGTCTAAGGCGAAGAACACAAGCGTCAAGGGGCTGGAAGAGGCGGGGATCCTCAAGCAGGGACGAGGCAAAGTGCGGCTGCTCAGACCCTTGGAGCTTCGCGACAACTGGGACCCGACGACGGATCCGCGAATTTCGGACTGGGAGGTCGTTCATCATCTGATCCGCGTACTCGAAGGCGGAGGCGAGAGTGCGGCGGCCGAACTCTCCACCAAGCTCGGCAGCAAAGCCGAGACAGCCCGCGAGCTGGCGTACCGCCTCTATACGATCTGCGAGCGTAAGAAGCGGTCGGCGGAGGCGTTGTCGTACAACGGTCTGGTGCAGAGCTGGTCGGAGATCGCCCGCCAGTCGGTACACGCGGAGGAGTCCACGGCGCCTCGACAAACATCATTCATCGAGAATGGCGGCTAAGTGCCCGTCTCGAGGAATTTCCCGCGCGTAGCAGTCTACAGGCCTACCTGCTGGGACGATGTCGCTCTCCTCGGCCGGCAATTGTCCTCATTCCAGCGCATCTTCCGAGGTGTGTCGAGAGCCTGCTACGGCTTCAAGCCCAGTCTGGAGAGGACTGCTGAGCTCTACGGATTTCCGGGGCACCAGCTGCCGCGAAGGGAGCGCGCACTCATCGAGAAGTTCCAGGAGGCGGCGCACCTTCACTTTCCTGCGCAACTCCTTCCAATGGACGAGAACTGGCTCGGCTGGATGAGCCTGATTCAGCACTATGGCGGACCGACCCGACTGCTCGATTTCACGAAATCGTTCTACTGTGCGGTGTTCTTTGCTCTGGAGCGGACGAATCAGCAAGCCGCAGTCTGGGCCGTCGACTACTCGACCCTTGAACACAGAGCTGCCGAGATCCTCGGAGTAGAAGGACAAGGTGAACCAGATAGGAAAGTGCGTAGCCGGATCCTCGCTGGCCTGAACTCTTTCGTGGGCGAGGACAACGGGCCGCGGCTGGCTTGCCCGGTCTTTCCAACTCGACTTCACGAACGCCTGGCTTACCAGCAGGGTCTGTTCGTGACTTCGGGTCGATCCGATGTCCCGTTTGAGCTGCAGCTGTTCGAAACACTCGAGATTGGTGAGGACGAATTCAAGAGGGTGGCTGAATCGCCAAGGGAGAAGGTCCCTGTAAGGCCGAATTTCGATGAGCTCGAGGCCATACGAGTGGTCAAGATCGAGATCGAACCGAACCTGCACAAGAAGGCGCGGCGCGAGTTGAAGCGGATGAATCTGACTAGCGCCAGCTTGTTTCCGGGACCCGACGGCTACGCTAGAGCTTTGCACTGGGAACTCGGGGATATGCAGGTGGGGGAGGTCGATGTCGTCCCTGAAGGAGGCTTCATGACCGCGGAAGACCTGCGGCGGCGTTGCAGTACTTCCGGGAGTAGCCGGAGTCTTGATTCCGCGGGTGCTGACTCGGAAGTAGGTGACCTGGGGCAAGGTGAGGAGTAAATGGCCATCACGAACCAGGAGCGCGTCGCGAAGGCGTTGGAACTGCTCAAGGATGGCCTGGTGCCCTTTGTCGAGCGAGAGCTGAAGAACCAGAGCGCTCAGGGGTGGCTCGAGATCGTGCGGCAGTCGGTGGCGGAGTCGCAGGTCAAGCTGCTCAAGGACGAAGCGGCGCGGCAGTGGGATGTGGCGTCGTTGCTGGCGGTGGTCTGGAATCAGTGGAACAACATCTTCAGGAAGACGCTGGGGCAGAGCGAGCGAACGCTGGTCTCGGAGCTGCGGGATATTCGCAACCGGTGGGCGCATCAGGAGCCGATCTCGAGCGATGACGCCGATCGGGCGCTCGACTCGATGGCGCGATTGCTCACCGCCGTCTCGGCGCCTCAGGCCGACGACGTCGCCAAGATGAAGATGGAGCTGCGGCGGCTCGTCTTCGACGAGCAGGTGCGCGGCGAGAAGCGGAAGGCGGGCGGTTCGCTCATCGAGGCGGCGAGCACTGGCACGCTCAGACCGTGGCGCGATGTCGTCATTCCGCACACCGACGTCGCCAGCGGGAACTATCAGCAGGCCGAGTTCGCGGCCGACCTCTGGCAGGTTCACCTGGGCGAGGGAACCGACGAGTACCGCGACCCCGTCGAGTTCTTCCGCCGCACTTTCCTCACCGAGAGCCTCAAGGGGCTCCTGACCGGCGCCGTCCGGCGGCTGGCTGCCCAAGGGGGCGACCCGGTCGTTCAGCTCCAGACCAACTTCGGTGGCGGCAAGACTCACTCCATGCTCGCGCTCTACCACCTCTTCTCCGGGGCGAAGCCGAGCGATCTCGCCGGCGTCGATGCCCTGCTCTCCGCGGCGGAGGTCGCGAAGCTGCCAGCCGCGCGCCGGGTCGTCCTGGTCGGCAACAAGATCTCGCCCGGCAATCCGGTCACCAAGAAGGACGGAACTGTCGTGCGGACCCTCTGGGGCGAGCTCGCCTGGCAGCTCGGGGGCAAGAAGGCGTATGCGCGCGTGGCCAAAGACGACGAGAACGCCACCAGCCCCGGGGACGTGCTGCGCGAGCTCCTGCGCGAGCACGGTCCCTGCCTCGTCCTCATCGACGAGTGGGTCGCCTACGCCCGGCAGCTCCACGACCAGAGCGACCTGCCGGCCGGCAGCTTCGACACCCAGTTCACCTTCGCGCAGGCGCTCACCGAATCGGCCAAGCTCGCGGGCAACTGCCTGCTCGTCATCTCGCTGCCCGCTTCGGATACCCACGGTTCGCCCCACACCCAGGCCGACGACGTCGAAGTCGGAGGTATCCGCGGGCGCGAGGCGCTCGACCGCCTGCGCAACGTCGTCGGGCGGGTCGAGTCGTCGTGGCGACCCGCGACCGCGGAGGAGGGTTTCGAGATCGTCCGGCGCCGCCTGTTCCAGCCACTGGCCGGCCCCGAGGCATTCAAACAACGGGACGTGACCGCCCGTGCCTTCGCCGACCTCTATCGTTCCCAGGCGGCCGAGTTCCCCCCGGAGTGCAAGACCGCCGACTACGAGAAGCGGATCCAGGCGGCCTACCCGATTCACCCGGAGATTTTCGACCGCCTCTACGAGGACTGGTCGACGCTAGTCAAGTTCCAGCGCACGCGCGGCGTCCTACGACTGATGGCGGCGGTGATTCACAGCCTCTGGGAGAAGGGGGACCGCAATCCATTGATTCTCCCCTCGACGATCCCGATCGACGACTCGCGAGTACAGTTCGAACTGACCCGGTACCTGTCGGACGTCTGGGTTCCGATCCTCGAAAAGGACGTAGACGGCCCGAACTCGCTGCCACTCAAAATTGACAGCGAAGTGCCGAACCTTGGAAAGCTCCACGCAACGCGCCGCGTGGCTCGCACCATCTACCTCGGCTCCGCGCCAACGGCTGCGGCGGCGCATCGGGGTTTGGAGGATCGGCGCGTCAAACTTGGTTGCGTGATGCCGGGCGAGTCGCCAGCGGTGTTCGGCGACGCACTGCGCCGTTTGGCGTCGACGGCGACCTACCTCTACCAGGACGGCCCGCGCGCCTGGTACGCAACCCAGCCCACCGTCACCAAGCTGGCCGACGACCGCGCCGAACAGTTGAAGCGCGACCCAGACAAGATTGCCGCAGAGCTCGCGGAACGCGTGCGTGCCGACCTCAATCAGACGGGCAGCTTTGCCCGGGTGCACGCCTTCCCCAGGTCGGGCGCGGACGTGCGTGACGACACCGACGCCGGCCTCGTCGTCCTCGATGCCGAGTACTCCTACTCCAAGGAGGGGACGAGCGCAGCCGAGACCGCGGCGCGGGCGATCCTGGAGCAGCGGGGGAGCACCCCCCGGCTCTACCGCAACACGCTCGTCTTCCTGGCGGCCGACCGGGTCCGTCTACAGGATCTGGACGAGGCGGTACGACGATATCTGGCCTGGGATTCGATCCTCCACGACCAACAGGCGCTCGACCTGACTCACCACCAGACCCGGCAGGCCGAGACTCGCATGAAGGACGCGGAGTCGGCCGTAGTAGCGCGCCTCCCCGAGACTTATCAGTGGGTGCTGGTGCCGGAGCAGCGGACGCCGCAGGGGGCCGTCGAATGGAACGCGATCAAGCTCTCGGGAGCCGAAGCGCTGGCGGCGCGCGCCAGCAGGAAGCTTCGCAGCGAAGAGCTGCTTGTGACATCCATGGGCTCCACCATCCTGCGCAAACACCTCGACGACGTTCCGCTCTGGCGCGGCGAGAGCGTCGCCGTTCGCCAGCTGGTCGAGGACTTCGCTCGCTACCTCTACCTGCCGCGACTCGCGGGTCCCGAGGTGCTGGTGCAGGCGATTCGCGACGGGGTGGCCCTGCTTACTTGGCGGTCGGACACCTTTGGGTACGCCGAGAGCTACGACGAGGCGGTGGACCGCTTCCGCGGCCTGCGCGGCGGGCAGATGGTCACGCTCGACTCAGAAGATTCCGGGCTCGTCGTTCAGCCGGACCGGGCGTGGCGGCAGCTCGAAGAGGAGGCGCCCGTTCCTGCGACGCCGGGTGCTGCCGGCGACATCGAACCCGAGTATCTGCCGGCGGGCGGGGATCCGGGGAGTGCGCCCACGCCCTCCTCTCGACGCATTGCCCGTCGCTTTCACGGTGCGGTCGACCTCGACCCCGTGCGAGTCGGTCGCGATGCCGGCCGGATCGCGGAAGAGGTGATCGCGCACTTGGTCGGCCACCCGGGAGCCGAGGTTTCGGTGACGCTCGAAATCGAAGCGCGCCTGCCGGACGGGGCGAGTGAGCAGACGGTCCGGACGGTGGCAGAGAACTGCCGGACGCTGAAGTTCAGCTCGCATGCATTTGAAGCGGAGTGAGAGAGAGAGTGCTGGGATCTTCCGCTTGTTCGGCAACTCCGCGAGCAGATCATGGCTCTAAGTCGAAGTCGGCCTTTCACCAGAGGGTAGGGCTCGACTGGCGGACGCTCCGGGCGAAGCATTGGCGAGCTCCCAGTTTTAAGCCGTAATGGCTGCTGCCTTCCCTGCCACTCCAGCTTTGCAGGAGGTCCGGTACCAACCCCCGCGACCTCGAAGAGGTCGACTAGACATGACGATGCCTGATCTACGTCGCCTGCGGGACGCAAGGGAGTGGTTGCCCGTGATGGCAGTGGCTACGGGGTCGGAGTTTCTGGGCGATCTCTCCGGATCGGGTGGCGGCGGGTGACTAGAGGCGCCCGATGGAGCTGAGGACCGTCGGGGACAGGCTCTTCTGGTCATACGCCAACCTCGGGATGTACCACGCTGCCGTTTCGGAAGGGGCGGACCGGATCGAGTCGCGCCATTACCTGATTCGATCTCGCCTGTGGCGGCAGATCTCGAAGGGTGGGGCGCCGCGCAGCCTCGCGGACGACGAGCGGTTGAAGCTCGTGCTTCCCCAGACCTGCAGCTACTGCGGGGACAGGGACCGAGGGAGCTTCACCGCCGATCACCTGATTCCGAGGCATCGAGGCGGGGTGGACCGGGGCGAGAACCTCGTCTGGGCCTGCCGGAGCTGCAACTCCTCGAAGCGGGACCGCGACCTGCTCGAGTGGCTGGCGAGCCAGGGCCAATTCCCCTCGATCCTTCTCTTGCGCCGCTACCTCAAGCTCGCGATCGAGATCGCGCGAGAGCGGAGTCTGCTCGAGAGGCCGATCGGCGACGTGACGGAGGAACTTCCCTTCGCGCTCGACCGGGTACCGCTGCCCGGAGACTTCCCGCCTCCCGGCGAGCTGCGACTCTGGGTGATCGAGCTTCCCGACTAGCTCGGTCGGCGGCTAAGACTTCAGGTTCAGGCCGAGATTCATGGCCAGGGAGTCGTTGAGCGCCGCGGGGAGGGCGGCCCGATTCGCGGCCCTGTCCGTCGCGGCCTCGTCGATCGTCATCCCTTCTCCCATGATCACGTTGAACCACCGCTCCCGATCCTTGACGACGCGGTAGAGCTTCTCGTCCTGCGTCGCCTCCACGAAGGGCTCGTAGACGTGGATCGGACGGCGGTCGACCTCCTTTAGCGTGCGGGCTCTGCCGTGACTCCGGTTGCCGCGGCGGCGATCTCTTCGGCGCGGACGAGGCGGGCGTCGGCGTGGACGGCGATGCGCTCGTCGTAGCCGCCGACGATCAGCAGGTCGCCGCCGGGCAGGGGGGTGGCGGTGGCGAACGAGCGCCAGGGTCCCCGGGTCGAGGGGAGCGGGTGGAAGCTCTCCCCGGCGAGGACGGCGGCCTGGCTGCCGCCGACCACGACGACCCGGCCGTCGACCACCGCGGCGGTGAACTTGTAGCGCGCCATCTCCATCGTCGGGCCGGGTTCGCAGCGGCCGGCCGCGGGGTCGCAGAGCTCGCTGCTGGCGAGCAGCTGCCGGTCGTCGACCGTGCCGCCGAGCAGCAGGAGGCGGCCGTCGGCGAGCGGCGCGAGGGCGGCCTTGAAGCGCGGCGTCGCCAGCGTGCCGGCCGCGTGCCAGCGATCCGTCGCCGGGTCGTAGC
>JAIOJQ010000073.1 GCA_019911865.1 Thermoanaerobaculia bacterium | reverse complement strand
TGTCGATTCCATCGACTCCGTGCGACCGGAGCGGCACACGGGTCGGCGGAGCGGATCTGCCACCCGCCGCGACGATCCTGCGTTCGTGCCGGTCTGCCGCTTCGCGGTCGGGCAAGTCCCTCCGGTCGCACGGAGTCAGCGCAGCTGACAAAACCGCGCTCCCTGCGGGGCTTTCCCGACCGCTGCGCTGTCGCTCGTGGAATCCAGTGCCGGGAGTTTTCACCCGCCGCCGAGCGCAGCCGGCCGGGGTGCTGCGCAGGGAGCGCGGTTTTGTCGATTCCATCGACTCCGTGCGAGCGGAGCGGCACACCGGCCGGCGGAGCGGATCTGCCACCCGACGCGGCGATCCTGCGTTCGTGCCGGTCTGCCGCTCCGCGGTCGGGCAAGTCCCTCCGGTCGCACGGAGTCAGCGCAGCTGACAAAGCCGCGCTCCCTGCGGGACTTTCCCGACCGCTGCGCTGTCGCTCGTGAACGACTGTGGGCGTCGCTTGCCTGCCGCCGAGCGCAGCCGGCCGGGGTGCTGCGCAGGGAGCGCGGTTTTGTCGATTCCATCGACTCCGTGCGAGCGGAGCGGCACACCGGCCGGCGGAGCGGATCCGCCACCTGTCGCGACGCACTCGCGACCGCGCCGGTCTGCCAATCAGTCGACGGCGGCGTCGGCCGGCGAAACCAGTCGGGTGAGGCGCAGGGTGCGGATGCGGTGCCCTTGAACTTCCAGCACTTCGAAAGCGAATCCGGCCGTTTCCACCCGGTCGCCCGGCCGCGGCCGGCGGCCGAGCTCCGAGAGCACCAGGCCGGCGACGGTGTCTTCGTCGCGGTCGGAGAGCTCGAGGCCGAGCTCGTCCTCGAGGTCCATCACGAGCATGGCGCCGGAGACCTGCCAGACGCCCTCGCCGCGCTCGACCAGCTCCGGCTTCTCGGCGTCGAACTCGTCCTGGATCGGTCCGACGATCTCCTCGATGACGTTCTCCAGCGTGACGATGCCGGAGACGCCGCCGTACTCGTCGAGCACTGCCGCCAGATGGAGTCGTTCGCCGCGCATGCGGGTCATCAGCTTGTCGAGCGGCGTCGACGCCGGGACGAACCGGACGGGCCGGGCGATGCGGCGCAGGTCGTCGGGCAGCTGTGGGGCGCGGAAGAGGTCCTTGATGTGCACCACGCCGACGATCGAGTCGAGGTCTCCCTCGCAGAGCGGGAAGCGGGTGTGACCGCTGACGCGCGCCGTGTCGAGGTTCTCCTCGATGGTGCGGGTGGTCGACAGGAAGACGACGTCGGCGCGCGGCACCATCACCTGGCGGGCGACGCGATCGAACAGCTCGAAGACGTTCTCGAGCAGGTCGCGCTTGTCCTCCGGCAGCTCGGCGCCGTGCCGGGAGGCGAGCAGCAGGCGGACCTCCTCCTCCGAGTGCGCGATCTCGTGCTCGCCGACCGGGCGGATGCCGATCAGGCGCAGGATGGCATTGGCGACGCGGTTGAGCAGCCAGATCGCGGGGAACATCGCCCAGTAGAAGACGTAGAGCGGCGCTGCCGTCCACAGCGCGGTACCGCGCGGCAGCCGGATGGCGATCGACTTCGGCACCAGTTCGCCGAACACGATGTGGAGCACGCTGACGGTGGCGAAAGCCGCGGTCAGCGAGATCGAATGGAGCAGGGTCGGCGAGGCGCCGGGAATGCGCGACACCAGCGGCTCGAGCATCCAGGCGAAGGCCGGCTCACCGACCCAGCCGAGGGCGATCGACGCGAGCGTGATGCCGAGCTGGGTCGCCGAGAGGTAGGAATCGAGGTGGCGCAGCATGTGCAACGCCAGACGGGCACGCCGCTCGCCCGTCTCGGCGCCCGACTCGATCTGGGTCGGCCGCACCTTGGCGAGGGCGAACTCGGCGGCGACGAAGAAGCCGTTGAGGACGACCAGCAGCAGGCCGATCAGCAGGCCGACTCCCGGGTCGAAGAGCGGTTCGCCGCCGAGCGAGGCGGTGAAGGTCAGGGGGGCGGTCGGGGGCATCCGGTCGTAGAATATCGCCGGATCGACCGTCGGCGCCCGTCCGGCGCCGGCCGAGGAGGTTTTGCCATGGCTTCAATCCGCAGGTTCGCAGCGTTCGCCGTTCTCCTGGCGGGTCTCGGCGCCGAAGCGCTGATGGCCACCGCCCAGGCGCGGGTCTACGGCACCGTCACCGACGAGAAGGGGCAACCGGTGGCGGGGGTCAAGGTCACCGTCACCCTGGCCGGCAACGACTCCTTCCGACTCGAGGAGACGTCCAACGCCAAGGGTGCTTTCGCCGTGACGCTCATCGACGCGACGCGGACTTACACCTACCGGTGGGAAAAAGAGGGTTACCAGACCCTCCAGCAGACCTTCAAGGTGCCGATCAGCCAGAACGAGAGGCACGATGTGCAGATCCTGTCGATCGCGGAGGCGTTGCGACAGGATGGCCCGGGTGCCGAGCCGGCTGCCGCCGATGCCGCGGTCGAGGCCTTCAACCTGGGGGCGGAGGCCGCCCACCAGGGGGACACGGTGACGGCGCGGGCGAAGTTCGAAGAGGCGGCGAGCCTCGATCCGACCCTCGCGGCCCCCTGGACGGCCCTCGCTTCGCTCGACTACACGGACAGTGAATGGGCCGCGGCGGCCGAGCATGCCGCCAAGGCGCACACGCTCGACCCCGGCGACCCCAAGCCGCTGCGCATCCTGGTCGGTTCCTACGAACAGCTCGGCGACACCGCCAATGCACGGCTCTACTCCGACAAGCTGGTGGCGCTCGACCCGACGGCCGGCGCCGACGGGCTCTACACCCAGGGCGTCGAGCTCTACAACGGGGGGGACACCGACGGGGCCCTGGCGCTGTTCGAACAGGCGGTCGCCGCCAGCGCCGAGCACGCCAAGGCGCACTACATGCTCGGCATCTGCCTGGTGGCCAGCGACGCGGCGAGGGCGCGCGAGCACCTCGAGACCTTCCTGCGCCTGGCGCCCGACGACCCGGACGCCGGCACCGCCCGGGAGATGCTGCAGTACCTGAAGTGACCCGACGGCGGCCTCGATTCAAAATGCTGGAGCGCCCTCCCCAAGCGGCTGGATCCAAACTCCGCCAGGCCTCGCCGCGTTCCGGGCGGCCCTTCGGGTCGATCCTGTAACTCCCTTTTTTCCAGATAGATCCGCGATCGGGCCGAGAATCCTTCCGGCGGCCTCGCTTGGCACGAACTTCGCCATAGGAACGGCAGGCATGAGATCCCTTGGAGGCGTCCGAAGCAGGCTCGGCGGCGTTCGCACAGCGCGGCGTCGAACGGCTGCGCCGTCTGGAACGCCGCCTGCGGGTCCGCGCGAGCGGGCCCGAGGATCCGACCTGCGTCGGCCGGAGTCTTTCCGGTCGGCGAACTATCAACCCGATGGAGGTTTGATGATGCGCAACAAGAATTGGTGGAACGTCGGCTTCGTCGCCGCCGCGATCGCCCTCGTGGCCTTCGCGTTGGCGGTGCCGGCGAGCGCCCAGGAGCAGGTGGGCGCGATCACCGGAACCGTGACCGACTCGTCGGGCGCGGTCCTTCCGGGCGCGACTGTCGAAGCGGTGAGCGCGGGCGGTTTCCGCCTCGCCTCGACGACCAACGAGGTCGGCGAGTTCCGCTTCCCCCGTGTCCCTCCGGGCACCTACTCGGTGACGGCCAAGCTCGACGGGTTCAACCCGGCCGAGATCCCGGGCGTCGTCGTGTCGCTCGGTCAGACCGCCACGCTGAACTTCGGCCTCGAAGTCGGTGACGTCAGCGAGACGATCAGCGTCGTCGCCGAGGCCGGCCAGGTCGACGTCCGCAGCTCCTCGACGGCCACTTCGATCACCGCCGAGCAGTTCGAGCTGCTGCCCAAGGGCCGCGACTTCACCGGCATCGCCACCCAGGCGGCCGGCGTCGCCAACGAGGGCTTCGTCGGCGGCCTGTCGATCGACGGCGCCTCCGGCTCGGAGAACCGCTTCGTCATCGACGGCGTCGACACCACCCACCCGCAGGACGGCCTGTCGGGCCAGAACTTCGTCACCGACTTCGTCGAAGAGGTCCAGGTGAAGTCGGCCGGCTACGCGGCGGAGTACGGCGGCTCGGTCGGCGGCGTCATCAACGCCGTCACCAAGAGCGGCACCAACGACTTCAGCGGCTTCGTCGGCGTGCAGTACGGCGAGTCCGGCTGGAACGGCGACGAGCGGGCCACGCCCTACCGCTCCTCCCCGACCCTCTACCGGACCTTCGAGAAGGACGACACCACCACGATCGAGCCGGGCTTCGCGATCGGCGGCCCCATCGTCCGCGACAAGGCCTGGTTCTACGCCGGCTACACCTTCACCGAAGTGGACATCGACCGCACGCCGGAAGGTGGTTCCCCGACCGCCAACCGCGTCGATACCCGCGAATACCTCGCGGCCAACGTGAAGGGCAACGTCGGCTCGCAGTTCCTCTACAAGGTGTCGGCCAACCTCTCGCCGCGCGAGATCGACGGCAACCTGCCGGCCAAGGACGGCTCGACGCCGGCCGGCACCGACCTGTCGGTGGTCACCGAGTTCGAGACCGAGAGCTACTCGGCCTACGCCGACTACATCCCGACCGACAGCTTCTACATGTCGGCGCGGTTCGGCATGTACTCGACCGACTCCAGCGACAGCGGCCTCGAGGCGACCGAGCAGATCCTCTTCCGCAACAATCCGTACCCGATCGAGAACAGCCCGCTGTTCCGCCCGGCCGGCTTCCTCTCGATCCCGAGCAACAGCTCGATCACCCAGGACCTCTGGGAGCGCGAGGCCGGATCGCTCGACGGCAACCTGTTCGTCAACGGTCTCGGCAGCCACGCCTTCAAGGCCGGCGTGCAGATCGAGAACATCAGCAACGAGGTCTCCCGCGGTGAGGCGGTCAACCTCTACACCTTCCGCTGGGGCCTGGCGGACCGCTTCGGCGCCGGCGTCATCGGCACCGAGGGCTCCCTGGGCGTCCGCCGGTTCCGCACCGAGGGCGCGGCCGAGAGCAAGAACCTCGGTCTCTACCTCCAGGACAGCTGGCAGGTGATGCCGAACCTGACCCTCAACCTCGGTGTCCGCACCGAGGAGGAGAAGGTGCCGAACTACGGCGCCCGGGTCGACCCGAGCCTGCCGGAGTACGCCATGGAGTTCGACTTCGAGGACAAGCTGGCGCCGCGCGTCGGCTTCGCCTGGGACGTCTTCTCCGACCAGAAGCTGAAGGTCTACGGCTCCTACGGCACCTACTACGACATCACCAAGATCGAGATGCCGCGTGGCTCCTTCGGCGCCGACAAGTGGATCGAGTACCTCTATCCGGTCAACACGCTGGACTGGGTGACCCTGCTCCAGAACGCCAACTGCACCACCTCAACCAACAACCCGGCGGTCAACCCCTGCCCGGGTCTCGGCGCTCCGGAGGTCACTCTCGACCTGCGGCACCCGACCGATCCGGCCGACGCCATCGACCCGGACCTCAAGCCGATGGAGCAGGAGGAGTTCCAGCTGGGTGCTGACTACCAGCTGACCGCCAACTCGGTCATCGGCGCCCGCTACGTCAACAAGAGCCTGGTCAACACCATCGAGGACATCGGCTACCTGGTCGAGACCGCCCCGGGTGTGCGTCAGGAGACCTACATCACCGGCAACCCCGGCAAGGGCGTGGTCGCCGGCGATCCGGACGGTGCGGGTCCGATTCCGGCCCAGCCGGAAGCCATCCGCGACTACCAGGCGCTCGAGCTGTCCTGGAACCGTCGCTTCAGCAACAACTGGTCGGCCCGTGTCGGCTACACCTACTCGGAGCTCGAGGGCACCTACTCGGGTCTCGCGAGCTCGGATGAGTTCGGCCGTGCCGACCCGAACGTCAGCCGCGCGTTCGACGCGCTGCACAACGCGTTCGATCTCAACGGCAATCTGACGGAGGGTCCGCTCAACACCGACCGCCCGCACCAGATTGACGCGCAGTTCATCTATCGCTTCGGCTGGGGCACCTCGATCGGCCTCAACCAGTACTACGGTGCTGGCACCCCGATCTCCACCCAGTGGAACTACATCGGCGTGCCGTTCTTCCCGTTCGGCCGCAACAACGCCGGCGAGACGGACGACCTGACGCAGACGGACCTGGCGATCAGCCACCCGTTCCGCATCGGCGACTTCACGCTCGAGGCGAGCCTCAACGTCCTCAACCTGTTCGACGAGGACACCGCACAGCTGATCGACAACAACCAGTTCCTGGGCGACCTGTGCGACACAGACGCCTGCGACGGTAGCTACGACTACTTCTTCGGTGGTGGCCTCGACCCGTCGGTCGTCGCCGGCACGGAGAACCCGTACTACCTGAAGCCGAACACCGGCGTCTCGTTCGGCAACCCGTTCCAGGACGCGCGGGTCATCCGCGTCGGTCTGAAGTTCATGTTCTGAGCCTTACCGGCTCGCTTGCGAGCCTGAGAGGGCGGGGGCGCGAAAGCGCTCCCGCCTTTTTCTTTTCCCGCGGGACCAATCCCGGAGAGAATGGCGCCGTGAGTGACCTCCTCGAGCCAGCCGCCACTCCCTCTCCGGTTGCTGCCGAGGCGGCGCGAATCCGCTTGCGTCCGGGGCGGGAGAAGGCGCTCGCCGCCGGGCACCCCTGGCTCTTCTCGGGCGCCATCGAGCACGAGGAGGGGCCGGAAGGAGCAGCGCTGGCGCGGGTGGAACGGGCCGACGGCCGGCTGGTCGGCACCGGCTTCTACAGCCCGCGCTCCCAGGTGCGCGTGCGCATGGTGGCGCGCGGCGAGCTGCCGGTCGATCGCGCTCTGCTGACCCGCCGGCTCGAGGATGCCCTCGAACTGCGCCGCCGGCTGCTGCCGGCCGACACGGACGGCTATCGCCTGCTCAATGCCGAGGGGGACGAGCTGCCCGGCTGGACGGTCGACCGCTTCGGCGACGTCCTGGTCTCCCAGATCACGGTCGCCGGACTCGACCGCCTGCGCGACCTCGCCTACGAGGTGCTCGCCGCGGCGTTTCCGGGAGCCACCCTCGTGCACCTCGGATCGAGCCCGGCGCGGCGTGCCGAGGGGCTCTCCGGCGAGGACCTGGTGGTGGCCGGCGAGCTGCCGGCCGCGGTCGCCTTCCGCGAGCACGGCCTGCGTTTCACCGCCGAGATCGGCGGCCAGAAGACCGGCTTCTACTGCGACCAGCGCGACAACCGGCGGCGTCTCGAAGGGCTCGCCGGCGGCCGCACCCTGCTCGACCTGTTCGCCCACGCCGGCGCCTTCTCGGCTTACGCGCTGCGCGGCGGCGCGAGCCGCGTCACGGCGATCGAATCGGCGCCCCGGCTGCTCGAGACGGCGCGCGCGACCCTGGCGGCCAACGGGCTCGACGAGAGCCGCTTCGAAGGCGTGGCGGCCGACGTCTTCGCCGACCTGCGCCAGCGCGCCGAGCGCTACGACCTGGTGGTCTGCGACCCGCCGCCGCTGGCGCGCCGGCGCTCGCACCTCGACGCCGCGGCGCGGGCCTACAAGGACGTCAACCGGCTTGCCCTCGCCCGGGTGGCCCCCGGCGGGCTGCTGCTCACTTTCAGCTGCAGCGGCGCGGTCGACGGCAAGCTCTTCCGCCAGATCCTCTTCGCCGCCGCCGACGAGGCGGGGGTGCGCGCCCAGCTGCTGGCGCCGCTCGCCGCCGGCGCCGACCATCCGGTCTCGCTCTACCATCCCGAAGGGGAGTACCTGAAGGGGTGGCTGTTGCGGGTGCCGGGGGCGCGCGAGTGAAGTCGACCCGGCGGCAGCCGCGGGTGCGGCGGTTGACACCCGCGCCGCCCCCCTGTTACCGTTCCGCGTCCCGGTGCGCCTGGGGGCAACACGCTCAAAGGCCCGTAGCTCAGTTGGTTAGAGCGCTTCCTTGACATGGAAGAGGTCGGTGGTTCGAGTCCACTCGGGCCTACCAGCGCATCCGTTCCGGCCGCTGGCCGGAGATTCGCCGTGCCCGGGCGCTTAGCTCAGTTGGTTAGAGCGCTTCCTTCACACGGAAGAGGTCCGCGGTTCGAGTCCGCGAGCGCCCACCAGTTTCGCGTCTCGTCCGCGGCGCCGCGGACGCTTCGCCCGGCCGGCCGGCGAGCCGGGCGGCGTCTTCGCACTGCCTGCCGAACCCCGAGCCCCCCATGCCCGAAGCGCTGACCCCGGAGATCACCCTCACCCTGCCCGACGGCTCGACCCGCGCCGTGCCGGCGGGGACGACGCCGCTGGCAGTCGCCGAGGCGATCGGGCCGAAACTGGCACGCGACGCGGTGGGCGCCGAGCTCGATGGCGAGACGGTCGACCTGCGCCAGCCGCTGGCGAGCGGCGGGGCGCTGCGAATCGTCACGGTGAAGAGCCCCGAGGCGGGGGTCTTCATCCGTCATTCGGCCGAGCACGTGCTGGCCGACGCGGTGACCCGCCTCTGGCCGGAGGCGCTCTACGACGCCGGCCGGCAGGACCACTCGGAGAAGTACCAGTACGACTTCCGCTTCCCGCGTGCCTTTACCCCCGAGGACCTCGCGGCGATCGAGGCGAAGATGCGGGAGATCCTCGCCGAGGACGCCGCCTTCGAGCGCGTCGAGGTGTCACGCCAGGAGGCCGAGCGGATCTTCCGCGAGCTCGGCAACGACCTCAAGCTCGAGCGCCTGCGCGACATCCCGGAGGGGGAGACGATCACCCTCTTCCGCCACGGCCGTTTCGTCGACCTGTGCCGCGGCCCCCACGTGCGCCATGTCTCACAAATCGGCGCCGTGCGGCTGCTCGAGGCCTCCGGCGTCTACTTCCGCGGCGACGAAGCGCGCGAGCGTCTGCAGCGCCTCTACGGCACCGCCTTCGCGAGCACCCGCGAGCTCGAAGCCTGGGAGAAGGCGGCCGAAGAGGCCCGGGCGCGCGACCATCGGCGGCTCGGTCCGGAGCTCGACCTGTTCAGCTTCTCGCCGCTGGCGCCCGCCTCGCCCTTCTTCCATCCGAAGGGGGCGGCGGTCTACAACGGCCTGATCCAGTACGTGCGCGAGCTCAACGCCGCCAACGGCTACGGCGAAGTGGTGACGCCGCAGATCCTCGACGTCGAGCTGTGGAAGATTTCCGGGCACTACGGCAACTACCGGGAGAACATGTTCTTCACCGAGCTCGACGAGCGCCAGTTCGCCGTCAAGCCGATGAACTGCCCGACCCACTGCCTGATCTACGGCCACGGCAAGCACTCCTACCGCGACCTGCCGATCCGCTACGCCGACTTCGGCCGCCTGCACCGCTACGAGCGCTCCGGCGTCACCTCCGGGCTGACCCGCGTGCGCTCGTTCGCCCAGGACGACGCCCACGTCTTCTGCACCGACGACCAGGTCGAATCCGAGGTGATGCGGGCGGTCGGCATCATCCTCGACATCTACCGGACCTTCGAGTTCACCGGCGTCGAGATCGGCATCGGCACGCGGCCCGAGAAGCGGGTGGGCGAGGATGCCCAGTGGGACGTCGCCGAGCGCGGTCTCGTCCGGGCCCTCGAGAGCAGTGGCCTCGAGTTCCGGATCAACGCCGGGGACGGCGCCTTCTACGGCCCGAAGATCGACTTCCGCGTCCGCGATGCCATCGGACGCTTCTGGCAGCTCGGCACGGTACAGCTCGACTACCAGATGCCGCAGCGCTTCGAGCTCGAGTACGTGGCGCCCGACGGATCGATGAAGCGGCCGGTGATGATCCACCGCGCCATGCTCGGCTCGGTCGAGCGCTTCCTCGGCATCCTGATCGAGCACACCGCCGGCGCCTTTCCGCTCTGGCTGGCGCCGGTGCAGGCCCGGGTGGTGCCGGTCTCGGAGAAGACCCTGGCACACGGCCGGCAGCTGGCGGCGCGGCTCGTCGCCGCCGGCGTCCGGGCCGAGGTCGACGAGAGCGACGAGAAGCTCGGCTACAAGATCCGCCAGGCGCAGCTGCTCAAGATCCCGTACATGCTGGTGGTCGGGGAGCGCGAGGCGGCCGACGACACGGTGGCGGTGCGGCTGCGCAGCGGCCGCGAGCACAAGGGGATCGCCGCCGACCGGCTGATCGACTGGCTCGCCGGGCGCGCCCGGAGCCGGGCCGAGGCTTTGCCCGATCCGGGCGATTTGGCTTAAGATTCACTGGTTTCGGCGGGACAGGGACCGGCCCGCGGGCGGATGGACCGCCCGGTGAGGTGAGCGGGAGCCGGCCGCTGGGTGGCTCCGAAGGGGGGAGCGGCGCATCGACAGAACGGCACGCATCAACGAGGCGATCCGGGTCCGCGAGGTCCGGGTGATCGACGCGGAAGGTGGACAGCTCGGGGTCATCCTCACCGAGGAGGCGCAGCGCCTGGCGCGCGAGGCGGGGCTCGACCTGGTCGAAGTGGCACCGGAGGCGCGCCCGCCGGTCTGTCGCATCATGGACTTCGGCAAGTTTCTCTACGCGCAGAAGAAGAAGGCGCACGAATCGAAGCGCAAGCAGAAGCAGTTCCAGATCAAGGAGGTCAAGTTCCGGCCCAACATCGACGATCACGACTACGGCGTGAAGCTGCGCAACGCCCGCCGGTTCCTCGAGGAGGGGGACAAGGTCAAGGCGACCGTGCAGTTCCGCGGACGTGAGATGTCGAAGCCGGATCTCGGCCTGTCGTTGCTCAAGAAGCTGATCGTCGATCTGGGCGAGCAGGGGGTCGCCGAGGGCAACCCCGAAATGGCCGGAAACCGGATGCATCTGGTCTTCGGCCCATCCAAGAAGCCGGTCCCCGCCAAGCGACCGGCCTCCGTCCCGGCAGAGCGTCCGGCGGCGGAAAACGCATAGGAGAAGCACCGTGGCTCAGAAGAAGAAGACCCACAAGGGCGCCAAGAAGCGCTTCAAGCTGACGGCGACCGGCAAGGTGATGCGGCATCAGTCGATGAAGCGCCATATCCTCACCAAGAAGGCGCAGTCGCGCAAGCGTCATCTGCGCCACGAGGTCGAACAGACCGGCGCCCTCGCCGCCACCGTCAAGCAGCTCATCGCCTGATCGATCCGCAGTTCCATTTCCGTCGCGCGACCGGAAGCGAACCTGTCCGGCGGCGATGGAAGCCGCGGCGCCCGCAGGGGCACCGGAGGCTCTGGCCGTCCCGGGGTGACCGGGACGAGACAACGAGGTTCGTACCATGCCGCGCGCCAAGCGGGGTAACAAGCGCACTCAGAAGCGCAAGAAGATTCTCAAGCTGTCCAGCGGCTTTTTCGGCGTCAAGTCGAACGCTTACCGGATGGCCAAGCTGGCAGTCGACAAGGCGGACAAGTACGCCACCCGCGACCGTCGCGCCAAGAAGCGGAATTTCCGCTCGTTGTGGATCGTCCGCATCAACGCGGCGGCCGGCGAGCACGGGCTTTCGTACAACCGGTTCATCTCCGGCCTGAAGCTGGCCGACTGCGCGCTCGATCGCAAGGTGCTGGCGCAGCTCGCCGCGTCCGAGGATCCGAAGCCGTTCGCCAACCTGGTCGACCTCGCCCGCCAGGCGCTCGACCGGGCCGACAAGGCGCCGGCCCGGGCATAGGCGTCATGGGCGGGGAGGGGACGACGACCCAAGGCGGCGCGGTCCCGACCCCGGAGGAGCTGGAGCGGCTGGCCGCGGCGGCGGAGTCCGCCATCGCGGCGGTCGCCGACCGCGCCGGGTGGGAGAGCCTGCGGGTGGAGTGGGCCGGCGCCCGTCAGGGCCGGCTGCGCGACCTGCAGGCCCTCATCCGCCTGGCGCCGGACAAGCGGGCCTTCGGCCAGGCCTTCAATCAGCTGAAGAGCCGCGTCGAGGCGGCGCTCGCCCGCCGCGACGAGGAGCTCGCCGACGGCGAACGGGCCGCCCGGCTCGCCGCGGCGCGCGAGGACGTCACCCTGCCCGGGCGGCGTCCGGCCACCGGTTCGCTCCATCCGGTCACCCACGTGGCGCGGCAGATCGAGGAGATCTTCCGCGGCCTCGGCTACAGCGTCGCCGAGGGGCCGGAGGTCGAGGACGACCGGACCAACTTCGCGCTGCTCAACTTCCCCGACGATCACCCGGCGCGCGACGCCCAGGACACGCTGATGCTCGCCGACGGGCGGCTGCTGCGTACCCACACCTCGCCGGTGCAGATCCGCACCATGCTGGCGCGCCAGCCGCCGATCCGCGTCATCTGCCCGGGGCGCGTCTTCCGCAACGACAACGACCTGCGGCACTCGCCGATGTTCCACCAGGTCGAGGGGCTGTGCGTCGCCGAGGGGATCACGGTGGGTGACCTGAAGGGGACGCTGCTGGCGTTCGTGCAGCGGCTCTTCGCCGCCGACACCCGGATCCGCCTGCGGCCGAGCTTCTTCCCCTTCACCGAGCCCTCCTGCGAGGTCGACATCAGCTGCCAGCTGTGCGGCGGCTCGGGCTGCCCGACCTGCTCGCTGACCGGCTGGATGGAGATCCTCGGCGCCGGCATGGTCGACCCGCGGGTGCTCGCCAACTGCGGCATCGATCCCGACCGCTACTCGGGGTTCGCCTTCGGCCTCGGCCTCGACCGGGTGGCGATGAACAATTGGGGCATTCCCAACATCCGCTCGCTGTTCGAGAGCGACGAGCGCCTGCTGCGCCAGGTGCGGGGCTAGAGGGAGAGGGAAGACGCGATGCAGTTCCTCCTCTCCTGGCTCGCCGACTACGTCGACCTGGCCTCGACCGTCGGCCTCCCCCTGGAGGCCGACGAGTCCGGCCGCCACCGACTGGTGCGTCTCACGGAAGACGAAAAGCAAAAGGCTTTCCAGATAGGGGAGAAGCTGACTGCGGTCGGCCTTGCGGTCGAGGGCATCGCGGAGCAGCGCGGGGAGCCCGGCACCGGCGGTGAAAGCGGTGACGGCGGCGATACGGTCGACATCGTCTTCGACGTCGACGTCACCTCCAACCGCCCCGACTGCATGAATCACTACGGCCTGGCCCGCGAGCTCGCCCTGGCCCTCGCCACCCCCCTCTGCCCCCCAC
>JAIOJQ010000072.1 GCA_019911865.1 Thermoanaerobaculia bacterium | reverse complement strand
CTCGGGAGCCGCGCCGGTCGCCGGCGCACCGGGACTCGGGCCGCGCGGGCGCGGCGCCGGAGGTGCGACCTTGACGCCGGCGACCTCTTCGATGATCCGGTAGACCTCGTCGCCGTCGAGCGACTCGCGCTCGAGCAGGTCCGCGGCGATGCGGTCGAGTACCGCGCGCTGGCGGTGGAGGATCTCGCGCGCCGTCTCGTAGCCGCTCTGCACCAGGCGCCGGACCTCCTCGTCGATGCGCCGCGCCGTCTCGTCGCTGTAGTTGGTGCGCTGCGCGTAGTCGCGGCCGAGGAAGACCGGCTCGTCGCCGTCGCCGAAGGAGAGCGGGCCGAGGTCGGACATGCCCCACTCGCAGACCATCCGGCGCGCCATCGCGGTGGCGCGCTCGATGTCGTTGCCGGCGCCGGTAGTGACGTCCTTCTGGGTCAGCTCCTCGGCCACCCGGCCGCCCATCAGGATGGCGATCTGATTGGCCACGAAGCCCTTGGTGTAGGTGTACTTGTCCTCGGTCGGCAGCTGCATGGTGACGCCGAGGGCGCGGCCGCGCGGGATGATCGTCACCTTGTGCAGCGGGTCGTGGCCGGGCAGGAACGCCGCGACGATGGCGTGCCCCGCCTCGTGGTAGGCGGTGACCTTCTTCTCGTCGTCGGTGAGCACCAGCGTCTTGCGCTCGGCGCCCATGAGGACCTTGTCCTTGGCGAACTCGAAGTCCTCCTGCTCGACTTTCTTCTTGCCCAGCCGGGCGGCGATGAGCGCCGCCTCGTTGACCAGATTGGCGAGGTCGGCGCCGGCGAAGCCGGGGGTGCCGCGGGCGATCTTCTCGAGGTCGACGTTGTCGTCCATCGGGATCGTCTTGGTGTGCACCTGCAGGATGCCGATCCGGCCGTTGATGTCCGGCCGGTCCACCACCACGCGGCGGTCGAAGCGGCCGGGGCGCAGCAGCGCCGGGTCGAGCACGTCGGGCCGGTTGGTGGCGGCGATCAGGATGACGCCCTCGTTGGTTTCGAAGCCGTCCATCTCGACGAGCAGCTGGTTGAGCGTCTGTTCGCGCTCGTCGTGGCCGCCGCCCAGGCCGGCGCCGCGGTGACGGCCGACGGCGTCGATTTCGTCGATGAAGATGATGCAGGGGGCGTTCTTCTTGCCCTGCTCGAACAGGTCGCGCACGCGCGAGGCGCCGACGCCGACGAACATCTCGACGAAGTCGGAGCCGGAGATGGAGAAGAAGGGGACGTTGGCCTCGCCGGCGATGGCGCGCGCCAGCAGCGTCTTGCCGGTGCCCGGCGGGCCCATCAGCAGGACCCCCTTGGGGATCTTGCCGCCGAGGCGCTGGAACTTCTGCGGGTCCTTGAGGAAGTCGACGATCTCGGCCAGCTCTTCCTTCGCCTCGGCGACCCCGGCGACGTCCTTGAAGGTCACCTTCTTGCCGGTGGCCGAGAGGAGCTTGGCCTTGCTCTTGCCGAACGACATCGCCTTGTTGCCGCCGGCCTGCATCTGGCGCATGAAGAAGATCCACAGGCCGACCAGCAGCAGCACCGGCGCCCAGCCGATCAGGATGGCGAGCCAGGGGCTGTCCTCCGGCTGCTCGGCGCGTACCTGGACCTTGCTGGTGACCAGCCGGTCGGTGAACTCGGGGTCGGGCACGAAGGGCAGCTCGACCTCGAAGGCCTCGCCCTCGGCGTACTGCCCGCCGCGCCGGAAGGTGCCGGTCACCGTCTTCTCGCGCAGCACGACCGTCTGCACGAACCCCCTGGAGAGCTGTTCACTGAACTCGTTGTAGGTCAGCTCGTGGTGCGCCGCCCGCCCGGTCTGCAGCGTGTTGAGCAGCAGGATCACCACGGCGATGACGACCATCCAGAGGAGAAGCGTGCGCAATGTCGAGTTCAACGGCCCTTCCTTTCGACCGGTTCAACCACGTCGCCGGGCGGGCCATTCCCGCCACGGTCGAACGGTTCGAGCTCGGCGACGAGGCATTCGGCGGCGCCGGGGCGCAGCCGGAAGGCCTCGTCGATCGTCACCCCGGGAACCCAGGCGATGCGGCCGCCGATCTCGAGGATCGGCAGGCGATCGCGCCGTCCGGCGGGAATCCTGCGGTCGATGAGGAGCTCTTTGAGCTTGCGCTCTCCGGGCCCGCCCAGCGGCCGCAGCCGATCCCCCGGTCGCCGGCTGCGCACCGTCGCCCGCTCCGCTCCGGACCCCGAAAGGGCGGATCCGGAGAGAGCCAGCGCCGCGCGCCGCGGGTCGCCGTGGAACATCCAGCCCTCGACCTGCGAGTGCCGGATCCGGAACCTCAGGCCGAGCTCCGGCAGCTCGACCTCACCCGGGACCCGGAAAGTATACGAGAAGGCCGCGGCCCGGGATTCCGCCGCCGCGACACGCCGCTCCAGGCGGAGCCACCCGCCCGCGGCACGCAGCTCCCATGCACCACCGGCGCCCTCGCCGACCCTCCAGACCAGCCGCGCCCGCTCGCTGCGAGCCAGCCGCGCGACGAAGCCCTCGCTCGCGGCGCGCGACGGCAGCCGGTCGAGACCGGCCGCCGCCAGCCGCCATCGCAGTGCCCGGACCCGCAGTTCCGCGGGAAGCGCGAGCAGCTCCGCGGCCTCCAGCGAGAACCTCTCGCCCGCCGGCCCGCCGCCGCCCGGATCGAGGTCCAAACCAGTAGCAGAACCAACACCCAGACAAAGACTTTCTGTTGAAAAAGAGGACGCTGTGCGAGCGGACGTGGGCGACTCGAGCCGCCGCGGTCGCTCGGGCGTACCTTCGGGCGCGCCGGCCGCGGCCGGCGCCGCAATGGCAGGCGAGCGCCCGTGGGCCATCGAGCGTCCGTGCGCGCCGGCCTCCGCCGGCGCCCCAACGGTCGTCGAGCGCCCGTGCCCGCCGGCTTCCGCCGGCGCCCCAACGGTCGTCGAGCGTCCGTGCCCGCCGGCTTCCGCCGGCGCCCCAACGCCCCACGACCGCCCATCCACCGGGTCTTTCCCTTCTATGGAGCCTTTCGTCTTTGCTTGAAGCCTTTGTTTTTCAACAAAAGAGCCGTGGTCTTTGCCTTCCAGTCTCTCCGCGAAGAGGGTGTCGAGTCGCGCGGCGAGGGCGGCGGCGCGGCGGCCGAGGGCGAGCAGGAGCGCGTCGACGCCGGGGTCCTCGGCGCGCAGGCGGGGGAGGAGGTGGTGGCGGATGAGGTTGCGCGCCAGCGCCGGATCCCGGTTGGTCGGATCCTCGATCGCGTCGAGTCCGGCCGCGGCGAGGAAGCGCTCGATCTCGGCCCGCGACACCGCGAGCAGCGGCCGCCGGATCGCTCCGCGCCGCTCCGGGATGCCCGCCAGTGACTCGACCGGTCCGCCGCGCAGCAGCCGCAGCAGGACGGTCTCGACCTGGTCGTCACGCTGGTGGGCGGTGAGGATGCAGCTCGCACCGAGCAGCCGCCGCCGCTGCTCGAGGGCGCCGTAGCGCAGCCGCCGCGCCGCGACTTCGAGGCTCTCGCCGGGCTGGCGCAGGGCAGGAACGTCCAGTCGGGCAAGATGAAACGGCAGGCCAAGGACTGCGGCGAACTCGCCGGCGCGCGTTGCGCGGCTGGTGGAACCGGAGTCGATCTGGTGGTCGACGTGGACCAGCTCGAGCCGCAGCCGGCGCGCCGCGGCGAGCGGGGCGAGTCCGGCGGCCAGCGCCAGCGAGTCGGGGCCGCCCGAGAAGGCGACCAGCCAGCGGTCGCCGGCGGCGACAGACTCACGCTCGAACCCCCCGAGCAGAACCGCACGGAGCCTGGCGACGGCAGCTGCGCTCGAAGGCTTCATTCGCGCCGCGGGCTCGCCCCATCTGCTGCGCGGTGGTTGCGAACCCGGATCACGATCGTGCGCGCGGCCAGGTCGCCGAGGCGCTGCCACTGCGGCGTGAAAGCGACCATCAGGATGCCGATCAGGTAGTTGAAGAAGCCGTCGACCATCTTCAGCAGGTTCCGCACGAACGCGCGGCCGAAACCGCAGGGTCGCAGGTCGCTACCGACGACCCGAATGCCGGTCGCCCACTTCCCGGGCGTCACCCCCCAACGACCCTCGCCGACGCTGAAAGCCACGAGCACCAGCAAGAGCCAGACGGCGGCTCCGGCCATGGCGCCGAACATCCAGAACACGATCTGCGGGCCCTCGGCGAGGTCCTCGAAGCCGGAGAACAGGGCGTAACCGACGAGGGCGAGCGGTGCCAGTGCGATGGCGGCGTCGGCGAGCTGGGAGATCGCACGCCGGGTCAGCGAGGCGTAGGCGACGGTCTCGGCTCCGATCCGGACCTCGGCGACTCGATGGCTCCGCATGAGGGCCGAGAGCACGACCGCGAGGACGAGGCTGAGCAACGCCGGAGCCGTCTGAACGAGCCACATCCAGGTGACCATGGCACCGGGGAACGGGGAGGTGCCGGCGACCCGCAGACCATCCGCCAGGCCGCCCTCGTCAAAGGAGCGGAGACGCAGTCCGCCGAACGGTTCGGAGGTCAGGAGGGTCGGCGCCGCGCCGGGCGTTTCATCGAACGCCTCGAACAGAACGCCGCGAAGACTCGTGAACGGCTCCGACCGCTCCTCTTGCCACCCGCCGTCCCCGCGCACGAGGAGGCGGAGCCGATCGCCGGTGGCGACGACGGCGGTGGCATGTCCGCCGCGCACGAGGGCAGACCAGGAGATCACCTCGGAGCTCACGGTCTCCCAGTCGGAGTTGCCGTCGAGGTCGCGAAACCAGAGAACGTCGTTTTTCCGACGGAACTCCCAGAGCTGCCCTTCGGGGGCGAGGAATCGCGTCCGGTTCGGTCCCGCCGCGCTCTCGTAGCTGCGCACCTCCACCCACTGGTCTCCGTTCCAGCTCAGGAGACGGCGGCGGTCGGGAAAGTACTCCACCACGGCCGGTGTGTCGCCGAGCAGGAACGGCAGCGAGATCTCGCCGAGGGGAGCGGGAAGCGGGACCTCGACGAGCCGCCGGCTCTCCAGGCGACCGACGGCGCTTCGCGTGATCAGCAGGAGGCCTCCGCGCGTCGCCAGCAGGTACGGCTCCCGATCGCCCAGCGACGCGACCTCGGCGACTTCCTGGCCCTGGAGCGAAACCAGCCGCGTCGCGACCCTGTGTTTCCCGAGTCCCGCTGAGGTGGTCTTTTCGACGAGGTAGTACTGCCCATCGAGCAGCGCCGGACTGCCACAGCACTCGTAGCTCACGAGATCGGAAGTCGCCAGGAATCCCGGAAAGAACGCGAACATCACGATCATCGGGACGAACATCTGGGCCAGGAAGAAGACGACCCCGAGCACCCCCGCCCAGATCGTGAACCTCCGCTGGCTCTCGTCGGAGAGGTACCCGCTGCTCGTCGCCTTCTCGCTCATGATCGCTCCTCGGGGCAGGCTGAAACCAGGCTCGACCGCAGCCCGCAGCCCGGACGATACCGGACGGAGAAACCCGGGGATAGACGATATGGAGCGACCGGCTCCTGCGTCGTAGTTTCGAGGTGTGAAGCCTCGAGAAAGCCGGAGCGTGTCCGGCGTGATCGCGGGTTACCACCGAGGCGGAGGCAGAGCCGCAGACGACGAGGAGCCGGTCATGAG
>JAIOJQ010000071.1 GCA_019911865.1 Thermoanaerobaculia bacterium | reverse complement strand
CGCCTCGGCCGAGGCCTCGGCCGAGGCGAGCACCGCCAGGCGAGCGGTGTCTGCCGGCGCCGCCGGGATCGGCGGCGGCGGGGACGCGCAGGCGGCGAGCAGAAACGCCGGGAAAACGAAAAGAGCCTTCATCGAGGGGAGGACTCACGCCGTTGGCGTTGGACCCATCCCGAATAGGTTTCGCTGGCGTAAAGGTGGCTGGCGGCTATGAGGAGAGCCACGCAGTTCGGGTTCTTCCCAGGCGGAGCCTTCGTGGCGCAGTAGTGAAAAGCGTCGGCCCACAGGGGCGAGGCGCTGCGCGCTTCGCTAGTCCAGTAGGCAGAGTTTGCGAAGAGCGGGTGAGCCGCGTCGCTGGCGAGGGCAGCGAAGAGCTCGCCGCGGGAGTACGTGTTGGCGACGTTAGACTTATCGGTGAAACCACGCCCCTCGTCGTAGGAAAAATGCTGTTGCCAACGGCGAACGTGCGCGGTGGCGAGAGACTTCGCTGCTTGGAGAACGGCCTCGCAGTTCGGGACGGCTGGCCCGTCGCGCTCGAAATAGTCGTCGTCTGCGAAATAGCAAGCGGCGAGCGCGCGAGCCCAGAGGGCGGAGAAAGCGTCCCCCTCGGCGGTCCAGAAGCCGACGTCTCGGTGTGACGGCGTGGTGCTTCGCAGCGCAGCGAGCTCCGCCTCGATGTCGACTCCCTTTGCAACGGTGTCGGGCGCGCTTCCAACGCCGCCGCCGCAGGCGGCGAGCGCGAGGAGCGCGAGGAGCGCGGCCGCGCGGTTCACGGCCGCCCCCCGACCGCTCCGACCAGGTCCACTTCGGCGGCGCCGCGCGCGTCGAGGTAGGGCCCGGGCAGGACGACGTCCTGCGTGAGGCTGACGCCGAAGCGCAGGCCGTTGCGCAAGATGATCGTCGGCTCGAGGTCGATGTTCTTTCGGAGGTACTCCGTCGCGACTCGCTCCCACTCATCCGCGATGTTCGATGCCATGAGCTCCTGGACGTCGCGCTGCTCGAGGAGGAGCGTCCGGTCGCCGCGCGCGAGATCCGCGCCGGCGCCAATGACCGAGATCAGCAGCGCCGACCCGAAGACGCGGCCGAAGTGATGGTTGACCTTGTCGGCGGCGCCGGCAGCGCCGAGGGCGTCGACGGCCGGCTGTCCGCCCAGGTCGAGGGTTCGCCCGTCCGGAAAGATCAGGCGGTTCCAGGCCATGAGGAGCCGGTTCTGCCCGAACGCCTGCGTACTTGCGTACTCGCCGAGGAGGCGGGTCCCCTGAGGGATCAGGAGGTAGCGGCCGTAGAGAGAGTCGAAAACGTTCGCCCGAACGATCGCGCTGACCTGGCCCGGGAGGTCCGAGTTGACCGCGGTCTCGAGCACGGCGGGCAGAACGGCACCCTGCTGCAGCAGGTAGGGCGTCGTCGGCGCGTGGACCGCCGACAGCAGGACCGGCGGCGCGCCGCCCGGTCCACGAAGCCACCCCTGACCGTGACCGGCGAGCGCGGAGGCCGCTGGGGCGCCACCCGCGCCCCCAGGGACGACGACGGCTTCCGGGTCGGCCGCCGGGGCCTTGGGGTCCGTTTGGACCGCGTAGGCGGCTTCCATGGCCTTCCTGTGCTGGCTCAAGGTGTCGACGATCCGATCCCGGTAGGCGGCCAGGATCGGATGATCGATCGGCGTGGCCTCGACCTCAGCGAGCAGCTGCTCGGCCGAGCTCGCCGGCGCGGCCGCGCGAGCGGCCGAAGCGGAGCTGCCGCTCTTGGGCCGCAGCGGCGCCCGAAGGGCCTTCTCCTCGGGGGTCAGCTCCCGGCGCTGGGGCTCCCCGTAGTTCGCGTAGCGTGCCTGATAGGCCCGGTTCTGAGCCTCGATGGCCTCGAGCTCCTCGAGCGACGGCGAAGCCGTGGGGTTGCGATCGCCTCCGCCGACCGGAAAGCCGTCGGGGTATTGCTGCTTCATCGCCTCAAGCCGGTTCTGCTGGGCCTGGTAGTCGTCGTCGGCGAGCGTCGGGAAGCGGCGCCGCAGCTCCTCCAAGATGTCCTGCTCGGATTGCGTCGAAGGCGCCGTCGTCGAGGGCGCGGCGGTGACTTCGATTCGGCTCGAGCGGCGGAGACCCGTCCAGATGGTGCCGAGGAGCAGGAGCAGGATCGCGACGCCCACGAAGAGCGCGAGCGAGCTCGCGCGCGCGGCCTTCGGCGGCTCCGGCTGAAGATCACCCTCGATCTTCCCGCCGGCGGGTCGGGAGCCAGCGAGGTCCTCGCCGGCGACGTCGGCGCGGGAACCGCGCCGGAAGCGGTCGAGAAAGCTCATCACCGGCCCCCGCGAAACGCCTTGTTGCGGACGACCACGGCCTCGGCCTTGCGCCCGACACCAAGCGCGAGCCGGGCCTCGCGGTACACCCCGTCCGCCTTGTAGATCGGACCGCCGGCGGCCGACAGAAGGCGCCAGTTCGCGATCGAGGCCTCGCCGCCGGCTCCGGAGACGAGCAGCGTCGGCAGCTCCTGCGACGCGATCGCGGACGGGAAGCGGATGTACGTGTGGGCTCCATCGTCGAAGACCTGGACGGGGGCCCACGGAAGGCCGCGGCCCTTCTCGACGAAGTAGTCGAAGTTGAGGCGGGACAAGTCGAGCTGCCCGAACGAGGCCTCGCGTCGCTCGGAAGCCTCGGCCGCGACCCGCGCGGCGAGCTCCTCGGCGCGCGCCGCGGAGCGGAGGAGCTCGTCCGGGTAGTAGTAGGCCACGCGGTGCGTGGGCGCGACCCCGTGCTCGTCCTTCGCCGGCGAAGTCAAGAGCAGCTGATAGCTGCGCCGATCGGTGTGCACGACCAGGTTGGTGGCGAGCGAGTAGTCGAGCGCCTTGACGAGTACGTGCGGCGTCGGCCGCACGGCGGGTCCGGAGCGGCTCTCCTCGACGGCCCAGCGCTCCGTGTCGCCCACCGCGAGCCCCGCGATGGTCTCTCCGGCCTCGAGCTCGACGTCGCAGACCGTGAGCGGCGGGCACGAGACGACCGCGGGGCGGAGCGAGTAGGGCACGCGCACGGCGCCGCCCTCGAGGAGGACCGGCGGCGGAGTGCCGTGCTTCTGGTACTCCAGGATTGCGCGCTCGAGCGCGATCGAGATGCCCGGGAACCGCCGCGCCGGCTCGACCGAAACGGGGGCGGCCTCAGCGGCAACTGCCGCCGGAACCGAGGCCTCGGCAATCACGGCGACGGGCTCGGTGGTCAGCTGAGGCCCGGGCTCGTCGGCCGCCGCGCCGGCGACAACCAGGCCGGACAGGAGCAGCGCGAGGATCACGGTTCGCGCGAGCGGCGAAGTGGCGCGAGGGGACAGGGGAGTGTTCATGGGGCGTTCTCCTTTGTGCTTCAGGGAAGTTGCGGGGCTTGCGGCGCGGGTGCATTCACCCGCGACCAGTTGAGGTCGGCGACGTAGAGGCCGAGAGGGTTGCGCAACAGCGCATCCTCGAGCTTCGGGGGGTGGTGCTCGACGCGGACAGCGGCTTGCCAATACTCGTCGGTTAGCGCTCGGCCCGAGTCGTAAGACACTTCGCGCCACTCAATGCGCCAGGTGTCCGGCGAGAGCCGGAGAATCGAAAGTGGCGTAACGGAGATCTGCGCGCGGCGATCGAGAGCGGCGCTTTGGCGTGAGACGAGCCATTGGTCGAGGTACTGCCGGGCGTCGCCCTTCACGTAAGCGAGGGAGTCCACTAGGTACTGCTCCTGGGCGACCTTGTCGACGAGGACGGAGCGGGTCTTCGTGATCCAGCCGGCGAGGAGATACCGCTCGAGGACCTCGCTCGAGCGGCCGAGCTCGGCCGCCGGCCCGAAGGCGACGGCGGTGCCGAGCTTGTCGACTTCGATCACGTAGGGAATCGTCTTCGCCTGGTTCCCGAGAATGAACACGTAGGCGGAGAGCACCGCGATCAGGAGCCCGGCAGCCGCCAGGGCGAGCTGGAGGTTCCGGATTCGCTGCGCCGGCGCCGCGAGCCGGTCTTCCCACTCGCGACGAGCCCAGGCGAAGGCCTGGTCCTCGGATCCGGCAACGGCGCGGAGGTGGTTGCGAGCGCTCATGCTCAAATCGATTCGTACACGCTGCCAAGGTTGAGCACGCGGCCCTGCGGGGCCACGCGATTCGCGTACGCGCGGACGGCGGTGATCGTGGCCGCGAGGAGTGCGCCGGCGAAACAAGCGCCGAGGACGATCGCGATGATCGAGGGATCGTCGGCGGGGAGGGGTGGCGGCGTGGTGGTGCTCGCTTCTAGGGCCTCCTCGAAGGCATCCCGAATCTGGCTGGTGAACGCGATGGCGACGGGGTAGCAAAAGAAGATCGCGAGGGTGCGGTAACCGAGTTGAACGAGGTAGGAGACGTAGCTCTCCGCGATTCCAGCGGTCCACTTGTGGGCGGCGGTTACGAGGAACGCGGGAGCGAGGCCGAGAGCGATGAACCACTCAACAAAAAGGAAGTAGAAGAGAAGCGTGAGGTAGCCGTAGACGAGGAGAGTGACCACGAGAAAAAGAATCAAGAGCAACGTTGTACCAAGTGAGCCCCAGAGGGAACCGAGAGACACCGTCGCCATCGCCTTGTTGCCCATTACCAGGGCGTCCGTCCAGATGTCGGCAGGCGTGAAACCCGGAAGACCGGAAGCGCGCTCGCCCCACTCGCGGAAAAGGTCGTACACATAGCGGGCGATGGAGTCGCCGCCGACCGTTACTTGGTGGGATGTCTGCACGAGCGCGGCGACCGCCGCCATGTAGAGGACCCAGCGCCCGAGGCGCGGGAGCGCGGCGTCGGGTCCCTGGTGGGACGTCCACACGTCATAGGCCAGTCGGATCAAATCAAGAAGAGCTAGGGCCACCAGGATTACGCGCACGTACTGGAAGAGACTCATGGCGTAGCCTGCGGCGGCGCTCTCGAGTTGTGAAAGAAACAGCTGGGCGACCTGGCTCGGGCTGGAGAGGTTCACGAAACGAACTCCAAATGACGCGAGGCGGCAACGGTGAGACAGTTGGGTCGGTCATGGAACTCGACGTCTTGGCAGGCAGCAACGGCCGCGCGCCACTCGGCACTCCGGCGGCGCGCCTGATCGCGCCAATAGCTGAAGCTGTAGGTTTGGGACGGCAGGGGCGCCGCGAGACTTTCGAGCGGAGAAGCCTCAGCGTCTCGTCGTGCGAGCTCGGCGTTGACGGCAGGTCCATGGAGAAGCACGCCAGCGAGCAGTGCGGGCAGACACGCGACCGAGTAGCGAGCGAAGCGGTTCACTCGGTCACCCAAGGCTGGCCGTAGAGGCGCTGGTCGGCCTCGAGGCGGTCGCGCTCGTCCGCGACCTCCATGGCCGTCTTGAGCACCATGAGGTTCGCGGCCTGCATTTGCGTGTTGAATTGCTGGTTTTGGTACTGCGTCTGCAGGCTGTTGTACATATTGTTGACCTCGAGCTCCGCGGCATCAGAGTCCGTCATCCCGGAGAGCTGCGAGAGCCACTTGTTCAAGACCTGCATGGGCTGGAGCGGCCAGGAGCCCGTGACGTTGGTGTAGCCGACACGTTCGACGGTTCGGAGGATCTGCTGCGCTCGTGCGAGTCGCAGCTGCGCGTAGTTCGTGGCGCGGCCCCAGCCGGCGACGTCCTTGTACCATCCATCCTGGAGCCAGCCGCCGTAGGTGTCGGGGAAGACCGCCTGCCAGAGGTCGGCATAAGGCGCGAGGGAAGTGCCGTAGCCGAGCAAACCGGCGACGTCGAGCATGATGTACATTCGCTGGTTCCAGCCGGTGTCATCGTCAAACATCTGTTGCGCGGCGCCGATCCACTTGAGAATCTGCTGGGCGTACCAAAGCCACTGCTGAATCTCCTGGATGACGTCGACAACTGCCCACTGCGCCTCGGCGGGCGCGGGGGCCGCGATCGGCGCAACGAGGCCGATCAAGAGTGCGAGCAGCGCGGTCGAAGCGGCGAAGCGACGAAGCCAGGTGATCATTTGGCCTTGCTCAGGGATGCGAGTTTCGCGGCGTGCGCTGTGGCGCGCGGCGCTCGGTCGGGCCCCGACCGAAAAGAGACGTGCGAGTGCGGAAGTCATGGGATGAGCCCTCCGGTGAGATCGGCGGTCGCGTTGGCGACGGTCGGGGCGTCGCTGGCGTGCCGCTGGGTGTAGTCCGCGCGGAGCGCGCTGTAAGCCTCGAGATGTGCCTCGAGAAACGTGCGAGCGTGACCGGACGTCGGGTCCTCGAGAAAGCGGCGGACCGCCTCGGCGAGTCCGTCGGCGTTCCCCATGACCGCGAGCGCCAAGAGCGTTCGGCGCGCGGCCGTCGAGGCCGCTAGGCGAGCGAGCTCGCGCGCGGCGGCCGACAGGCCGTCCTCAGCGAGCAGCCGATGCCAAGGAAGCGGCGCGGCGAGGTCAAGGGGCACGTGGGCGCCGAACCCCAAGGTCTCGACCGCCCAGCGCCCGGAGGCGTGCTCGACCAGGCGAAAGTCCGCGGCCCCGTGGGACCAGGTGTGCCGGGTGGCCGGCGCGGCCGGAGCGAAGCCCGGCCGGGTGTCGTCGAGCGGTTGACTCATGCCAAGACTCCTTCTTGCGCGGCGGCGGCCAGCCAGCGGTTGACATCACCGCTTCGCGAAGGCCTCGCGGCCCGCGCGCAGCCGGGCTTCGGCTGCAGACTGAGAGGGAGGGTGATCACGCGGATGCTCCTTCCGCGTGCGGTTGCGCAAACGGTGTGACGTTGGGTACGGGCACCCCGCGCAGCTCGAGCCAGCGCGCGGGCCAGGCGAGACCGTGCGCGGCGCGCAGCTCGCGCACGGCGCGGAGGTCCTCGGCGCCGCCGGCGCCGACGAACGAGAGCGCGACGGGCCCGAGGTCGAGACGAAACATGCGCCGACCTTCGGGGGTGACCAGGTAGTAGTCCCTCTTGGGCTGCGCTTTCGCCAGGAGCTCCACCTGGTGAGGCGAGAGCCCGAGCAGCTCGTAGTGCTTGGCCGCGTGCGGCGCGGCCGCCTCGGGGTTCGGCAGGAAGAGCTTCGTGGGACACGACTCGAGGATGGTCGAGCGGTAGGGACTGTCGAGCACGTCGGCGAGCGACTGCGTCGCGAAGACGACGGCGGCGTTCTTCTTGCGGAGCTCCTTCAGCCATTGAACGATCTGTGCCGCGAAGAGCTGGTTGAGCAGGTAGGTCCACGCCTCGTCGAGCAGGATCAGCGTCGGTCGCCCGTCGAGCGAAGCGTTGATCCGATGGAAGAGGTAGAGCAACGCCGGGGCGACGGCCCTCTGGCCGCGACTCGCCAAGGCGCTCATTTCGAACACTTGGAGGTCGGCGGTCGAGAGCTGGTCGCGCTCGCCGTCGAAGAGATCCGCGAAGCCGCCGCCGCCGGCGCCGTCGCGCCCGGCGAGCGCGTAGTCCGCGAGCGCGGAAGCGAGCTCGCGTGAGTAGCTCCCGAGCTTCGCGGCGTAGTTGGTGAGCGTCGGGTGCGGATCGGTGGCCGCGACCAGGTCGAGCGCCTGGCGAATCGCCTGGCGGTGCTCGTGCGTGAGGTTGAGCCCGGAAAGCGAGACCAAGCCGTCGATC
>JAIOJQ010000070.1 GCA_019911865.1 Thermoanaerobaculia bacterium | reverse complement strand
GGCGGTCTCGCCGACCGTCCCCCATCCGTCCGCCTGCCGCCTCGGCCGCGAGCCGGCAGGCGGACGGATGGGGGACGGTCGGCGAGACCGCCAAGGCGAGGCGCAGCGTGCGCAGGTCGGCGTCGGTCATGGCAGGAGCGCCTTCCCGGCCGCTCACCGGGAGAAGACGCGGGGGCACGGTCCCGACTTTGCACCACGGCCCGGAATGAGAACTTCCCACACCCCGCGACGTACCCACGGACACCGCCGGAGCCGATCCCCCGGCCGTCACCGGGCGCCGGTTCCGCGGGGGGATCTGGGTATACTGCCGGCCGCCGAAACGGAGGTTCGATGAGGGGTCGCGCAGCCGTGCGCCGGATCGCTCTGGGATGGATGGTCGGCCTGGCCGGCTTCGCCGCCGGGGCCGACGCGGCCGCCCGCAGTCCGGCCGCCGAGCAGGTCGCCTTCGGCGTCGACATGGCCCGCCGGGGCCTGTGGAGTGAGGCGGTCTTCCGTTTCGAGGCGGCGCGCCGGCAGGACGCCGCCGACGTCAAGGTGCTCAACAACCTGGCGGTGGCCTACGAGGCCGTCGGTCGCTTCGACGACGCCCTCGAGGTTTACCGGGCCGCTCTGCGGGTCGATCCCGCCCAGCGCCGGCTGCGCCAGAACTACCAGCGCTTCGTCGAGTTCTACCAGGGCTTCCGGCCGCCGTCGAACGAGGCGGCGGAACCCGCCGGGCCGGCGCCGGTCGCTGCGCCACCGGAACCGGGCGCCGCGGCGCAGGAGGGGTCGTGAGAGCGGCCGCCGCGCTGTTCGCGGCGCTGCTCGCCGCCGCGCCGCTCGCCGCCGACGTCGAAGTCCGCCTGCGCCTGCCGGTGCGGGCGCGCATCGACCTGCAGGGCAAGAGCAGCCTCGCCGCGCTCCCCTTCGTGGTGGTCGGCCGCGAAGGGAGCCAGACCATCGAGCGCCTGCGCGGCACCTCGATCGACGTCCAGCAGGAGTTCCAGCGCTACCTGCTCAAGGTGATCCGCCGCGAGACTCCGCTGCGCGTCGTCGAGACCGGGCCGGTCGACCTGCCGACCTTCGACCTCGAAGCGCTCGCCGCCGACACCGCCTTCTGGCGCTCGCTGGGCGAGCGGACGCAGGCCGACCTGCTGGTGATCGGCAGTCTCGACTTCGACATCCAGGACAAGAGCGGTTACCGCACCGAGGAGTACGTCTCCCCCTTCGACGGCCGCTCGTACTACCGGCAGGTGCTCGTCGAGCGGACGGGCTTCGAATACGACATCGTGATGATGGTCTTCGACGGCGCCACCGGCGAGCGGCTGCACGCCGACAACTTCAAGGACTTCAAGCAGTTCGAAACCGAAGAGGCCGACCCCCTGCGGGGGATGTTCGAGAACCTGATCGCGCTGGAGGACCGGATCGTCAACGTCTTCGCCCAGAAGACGGTGGAAGCGACCCGGGTCCTGCTGACCGACTGATACGCGAAGGGAGGCTTCCTTGCCCCGCTTCCTCTCCCCCAGCCGCCTCGCGGCCGCCGCCTGCGCCCTGGCGCTGGCCGCGGCGCCCGCGGCGGCGCAGTACTCGACCGCCTTCGGGAAGAACAAGATCCAGTATCGAGAGTTCGAGTGGAAGATCTACCACGCCCCTCACTTCGACATTCATTACTACGAGGAGGAGGCGGCGCTGCTCGAAAAGGTGGCGTCGCTCGCCGAGAGCGCCTACGACACGCTGTCGCGCGAATTCGACCACCAGATCGCCGAGCCCATTCCGCTCATCTTCTACGCTACCCACTCGGCGTTCGAACAGAACAACATCATTCTCAACTTCATCCCCGAGGGGGTCGGCGCCTTCGCCAGCCAGGCGCGCAACCGGATGGTGATGCCGGTCGACCTGCCCGACGCCGAGCTCTACCAGCTCATCCTGCACGAGCTGGCCCACGTCTTCCAGTACGACCTGCTGTTCGAGGGGCGCCTGGGCCGCGGCCTGCGCTCGGCCGGCGTGCCGCAGTGGTTCATGGAGGGCATGGCCTCCTACATGGCCAAGGACGAGAGCACGTCCGACAAGATGTACCTGCGCGACGCGGTGGTCAACGACCGCATTCCGTCGATCATCCAGCGCGGCGTCAGCGGCTTTCTCGCCTACCGCTTCGGCCACGCGACGTTCGACTTCATCGAGGACCGGTGGGGCAAGGAGGGGTTTCGCGACTTCCTCTACGAATTCCGCCACACCCTCGGCTCGCGCCCCGACCGCGCCATCGAGCGGGCGTTCAAGACCGAAGCGGAGGACTTCGACCTCGACTTCCGTCGCTGGCTGCGTCGCAAGTACCTGCCGCGGCTGGTCGAGACCGGCGAACCGTCCGACTTCGGCCGCCCGTTCCGCGACGAGAAGCGGGAGGTCGACACCGCCATCTCGCCGGTCGCCTCGCCCTCGGGCGACCTGGTGGCGGCGCTCGCCATCACCCGCGGCGACCTCGACATCCTGCTCTTCGACGCTCGCAAGCGCGAGCCGATCGCCAACCTCACGAAGGGCTACACGAGCCGCTATCAGTACATCGTCGCCCAGCACGTCACCGCCAAGGCCCGCATGGGCCGCGACCTCGCCTTCTCGCCGGACGGCAACCGGCTCGCCGCCTTCGTCAAGCGCGAGGGCGGCCGCAGCCTGGTGCTGTTCGACGTCCTCGAGCGGCAGCTCGACCGGATGATCGACATGGACGTCGATCAGCAGCACGCCCCGGCGTTCTCGCCGGACGGGCGCAAGGTCGCCTTCTCGGGAAACCGGGCCGGGCGCTTCGACATCTTCGAGCTCGATCTCGACAGCGGCGAGGTGGTCAACATCACCGACGACGAGGCCTACGATGGGTCACCGGCCTACACCCCCGACGGCGAGGCGATCGTCTATTCGACCGTCTGGGGCGAGGACCACGCCCGCCTGGTGTGCCTCGACCGGGCCGACCCGTCGCGGCGGCTGGCTCTCTCCGGTGGCCAGTGGATCGACAAGGACGCCACCTTCTCGCCCGACGGCGAATGGCTGGTGTTCACCTCCGACCGCACCGGGGTCGACGACATCTGGGCGATGGAGATCGCCACCGGCCGCGTCGTGCAGCTGACCGACGTGGTCACCGGGACGATGATGCCGACGGTGGCCCGCGGCGAGGACGGCATCCTGCGGGTCGTCTACACCGGCTTCTGGAAGGGGACGTTCGACCTCTACGTCTCCGACCTCGCCGATGTCGTCGCCGAGGCGCCGCCGGCGCCGCTCACCGAGGCCGAGATCGCCGAAGAGAAGCTGCCCCCCTTCGAGCCGGAAATCCGGGTGACCCTCGACGATGGCAACAAGGACGAGTACGGCGGCTTCAAGCTCTTCCTCGAGGACGGCGGCGGCTCGGTCGGCGTCACCGACGACCAGATCTTCCTCGGCCTCGCCTACCTGCGCTTCACCGACCTGCTCGGCGACCGGCGGCTCAACGTCGTGCTCTCGGCGGTCGACACGTTCTCGGACTTCGACATCTCCTATCTCGACCTCTCCCGCCGCTGGTACTGGGGCGCCCGCCTGGCCGACATGCGCGACTACTACGCGGTTCGCGACCCGATCTCCGGCCGCCTCTTCCGCAACCAGGAGTTCCGCCAGACGGTGCTCTACGGCTTCCTGGGCTATCCGTTCGATCTCCACCACCGGGCCGAGTTCGGCGCCGGCGCGCTGAGCCGCGAGTACAGCTTCCCCGTCATCGCGGTCGACCCGGAGACCGGGCAGCCGGGCCTCTTCCTGCTCACCCGCGAGGACGACTTCGTGCCGCTCGCCACCGCCTCGGTGACCGGAGACTCGACGATCGGCAACTTCGCCGGACCGATCGAGGGCAACCGCTGGAAGGTCGAAACACAGTACCTCTGGGACCCCGACGAGTCGGGGACGCTCGACTGGCGGTCGACCCTCGACTTCCGCAGCTACATGGAGGTGTCACGGCGCTCGAACCTGGCGCTGCGGCTGTTCGCCGGACTGACCGAAGGCAACGAGCCCAGCCTCTTCTACATCGGTGGCCTCGACACCCTGCGCGGCTTCGACTACCGGTCGATCAACGGCGACCGCGCGGTGTTCGCCAATTTCGAGTACCGCTTCCCGCTGATCGACGCGCTGGTGGGTCCGTTCTTCGACTTCCGCGGCATCCGCGGGCGGGTCTTCCTCGACGTCGGCGGCGCCTGGTTCGACCAGCTCGGCGAGAGCTCCGACCTGTGGGACAGCGACGAGAACCGGCTGGGGCCCCACGGCTACTCCTCCTATGGCTGGGGCGTCTCGGTGCTCTTCGGCGGGCTCCAGCTGCACTGGGACTTCGCGCAGAACTGGGACTTCAAGGACGCCACCGAGGAGGGTCTCAAAACCGCCTTCTGGGTCGGTTCCCGCTTCTGAGACCGGCGGACCGGACGCCATGGACGCCGCCGAACTCGAACGCCGCCTCGCCGAGCAGGAGACGCTGCTCGAGCTCGGCCTCGCGCTCGCCGAGACGCTCGACCTGCGCCGCGTCCTCACCCTGGCGCTCGAACAGGCCGAGCAGGTCTGCGCCGCCGAGACGAGCTCGATCTGGGAGCTCGACGAGAGTGCGGGCGAGCTGTTCTTCCGCGTCGTGCGCGGCGCTGCGGCGCCCGAGATCGGCAACCTGCGCATCCCGGTGGGCGAGGGGATCGTAGGCAGCGTCGCCGCGTCCGGCCGCGCCGAGGTGATCCACGACGTCACCGCCGACCCGCGCTGGATCGGCGACGCCTCGGGCAGCTTCGATACGCGCGGCATCCTCGCCGTGCCGCTGGTCTCGCGCGGCCGGACGATCGGCGTTCTGCAGATGCTCAACCCGGTCGACGGCGACTCCTTCTCGGACGACGATCTGCGACGCATGCGGCTGTTTGCCGGGCCGCTGGCGCACGCGCTCGAGAACGCCCGCCTCTACGCCCGCCTGCAGCGCACCTTCGTCGAGACGGTCACCGCGATGGCCGATGCCGTCGAGCGCCGCGATCCTTACACCGGCGGCCACCTGCACCGCGTGGTCGCCTATTCGCTGGTGCTCGGCGAGGAGCTCGGGCTGTCGGTCGCCGACCTCGAGACGCTGCGCCTCGGCGCCACGCTGCACGACATCGGCAAGATCGGCGTCCCCGACGGCGTGCTGCTCAAGCCGGGGCCGCTCGACGCGTCCGAGGCCGAAATCATGCGCCGGCACACCGCGGACGGCGCGGCGATCGTGCAGCGGATCGAGTCGCTGCGCCCGCTGGTGCCGATCGTGCGCAATCACCACGAGCGGCTCGACGGCAGCGGCTATCCGGACGGCCTGACCGGCGACCGCATTCCGCTGCCGGCCCGCATCGTCGCGGTGGCCGACACCTTCGACGCCATGACGACCAGCCGGCCCTACCGGCGCGCGCTGGTCGCCGAGGCGGCGGCGGCGGAGATCCGCCGGGTCGCCGGCGCCCACCTCTGCCCCGGGGTGGCGGCAGCCTTCGACCGGCTCTACTCGGCCGGCCGGTTCACGATCCAGGAGGGCGAGCGTGTTCAGGGTTCCTTGTCCGCCCAGTTGGACCGTGAGTACAATCGCTGGTAAGAGATGAAGGTCGAGATTCTCGGCAGCTACGGCGGGGAGAGCCCCGATTGCAGGATGACCTGCCTGCTCTTCGACGACGTCGTGGCGCTCGACGCCGGCTCGCTCTCCCAGGCGCTGTCGATCGAGCGCCAGCGCCAGGTGCAGTCGATCGTCCTGACGCACTCGCACATGGATCACACCAGCGCGCTGCCGTTCTTCATCGAGAACGTCTTCGGCAAGCTGCGCGACGCGGTCGACATCTACGCCTCGGCGGCGACCATCTACGCGATCCGCAAGAACCTGTTCAACAACGACGTCTGGCCCGACTTCACCCGCCTGCCGAATCACCTGCTGCCGGCGATGCGTTTCCACGAGCTGGCGGCCGGCGTGCCGGTGGAGATCGGCGGCCTGCGCTTCACGCCGATCCCGGTCGACCACCCGGTGCCGACGTTCGGCTACCTGATCGAGGACGGCTCGAGCTCGCTCGTCTGGTCGAGCGACACCGGCCCGACCAAGCGGCTGTGGGAGGTCGCCAACGCGGCCGAGCGGCTCAAGGGAGTGTGGGTCGACGTCAGTTTCGAGAACGCCCTGCAGCCGATCGCCGACGTGTCGGGCCACCTGACGCCGCAGACGCTCGCCCGGGAGCTCGAGCAGCTGGAGAACCGGGTACCGGTCCTGCTGCACCACCTCAAGCCGCCCTCGATCGCCAGGATCTACGAGGAGGTCGCCGCGCTCGGCAATCCGGCGATCGGCTTCCTCGAGCAGAGCCGCGTCTACACCCTCTAGGCTCGCTGCTCGCGGGCGGACAGCGCCCCCCGGGTCGTGATACCAATCACCTCTCGTCGCGGCCCGGCCGTCGCCCGCGGGGCAACCCCGGAGCGGCCGGCTTCCGCGCAGCGGAGGAGCCAACGACTCGGAGGCAGGCGATGAAGCGAAGCAGAGGGCGCGGCGCGGGGTATCGGATCTTGCTGGCGGGGCTGCTCGTGCCGGTCCTGGCCTGCAGCAGCCGGCCGACGGCGCAGGTGGCGCCTCCGACGACGGACGAAGCGGCGGCGGTGCCCGCCGGGCCGTTGCCCGCCGAGGTCACCGCCGAGCCGCCGGCGATCGAGGCGGTCCCCCAATCGCTGCCCGAGGAGGCCGGGGCGCGCGAGCTGCAGCCCGACGGCGAGGTCGACGAGCTGGCCGCCGACGGGCTCGACGACGGAACCGGCGAGACGCACGCTACCCACCAGCTCCATCTGGCGCTCGACAGCTTCTCCGCCGCCGAGCAGCTGCGGCGCGAGGGCGATCCCGACGCGGCACTCCAGCGGCTCGACCAGGCTTTCCTGCGAATGGCCGGCGCGGTCGACGCGGCCGATCCGGTCCTCGCCACGGCGCGCGAGAGCCTGCGCCTGCGAATCGCGCGGCGGATCGTCGAGATCCACGCCGCGCGCCAGGTGACGGTCGACGGCGGCAGCGCCATCCCGGTGGTCGTCAACGCCGATGTCGAGAAGGAGATCCGCAGCTTCCAGGGACCCGAGCGCCGCTTCTTCCTCGAGTCCTACGAGCGCTCCGGTCTCTACCGGCCGCGCATCGTGGCGCAGCTGCGCGAGGCGGGGCTGCCCGAGGACCTCTCCTGGCTTCCCCTGGTCGAGAGCGGCTTCAAGGACCGGGCGCTCTCCTCGGCGCGGGCGCTCGGCCTCTGGCAGTTCATCGCCTCGACCGGCTACCGCTACGGCCTCGATCGCTCCGACTGGGTCGACGAACGGATGGATCCCGAGAAGTCGACCCAGGCGGCGATCGAGTACCTGTCGGCCCTGCACGCCCTGTTCGGCGACTGGATGACCGCCCTGGCGGCCTACAACTGCGGCGAGGGGGCGGTGCTGCGGCAGATCCGCAACCAGTCCGAGGGGTACTTCGACCAGTTCTGGGACCTCTACGAGCGGCTGCCACGCGAAACCCGCCGCTACGTGCCGCGCTTTCTCGCCACCCTGGCGATCCTCGAGGACCCGGAGCGCTGGGGCTTCGAGCTGCCGCGGCCGCTGCCGCCGCTCGAGTACGAGACGGTCGAGGTCACCCGCCCGGCGAAGCTCGAGGCGCTCGATCGCGCCCTGGCACTGCCGGCCGGCACCCTGGCGCGCCTCAACCCCGAACTGCGGCGCAACGCCACCCCGGCTGCGGTCTACCCGCTCAAGGTACCTGCCGGTGCCGGGCCGCAGGTGCTCGCGAGCCTGCCGAACCTGCCGCGCTACGATCCGGCGCCGACGTTCACCTCGGTCACCCACCGGGTACGCAGCGGCGAGACCCTGTCGGGGATCGCGGCGCGCTACGGCACCAGCGTCCGGGCGATCATGGCCGCCAACCGGCTGCGCAGCGCGAATCGCATCTCGCTCGGCCAGCGCCTCGTCGTGCCGTCGCGCGGCGGCTCGTCGTCCGCGGCGACGGCGCCCGCCGCGAGCGCCTCCGGCGGGCGGGAGATCCACCACCGGGTGCGTCCGGGCGACAGCCTCTGGCGCATCGCCACCCGCTACGGCACGACGATCGACCGCATCCGGCGCGACAACGGACTGGGGGGCAGCTTCCTGCGTCCGGGCCAGCTGCTGACCATCCGGCTCGACGGCGCGAGCGGCGGCTGAGCGCCGCTCAGTCGGCCGGCGCGGCGATCCGGAAGGCGGTCGAGGCGCTGCCCAGCTGCTGGCCGATCGCGTCGTTCAGCTGCGCCTTGAGCTGATAGTCGCCGGGCGGGAACTTCGCCGCCTCGAGGTCGAAGCCGCCGGCGATCATCCAGCAGTCGGGCGAGGTGGCCAGCGGCTGGATCGCGAAGGGACCGCGGAAGCGGCGCGGCCCCTGCAGCTCGACGGTCAGGCGGAGGTCGACCTGGCCGTCGGCCCCCTTCGCCACGTGACAGGCGTGGAAGAAGAAGGCGAACGGGTCGCCGGGGGCGAAGTCGCCGTGCTGCGGCACGGCGGCGATCCCCTCCCAGGCCCACGGTTCGAGCAGCTCCTGCGCGGCGTCGAGCTTGTCGAGGCTGCGGGCGACCACCAGCTCGGAGAGCCAGAGCGCCGCCAGCTCACCGGGCACCAGGAGCGGGCGGCGCGCCGCCCAGACCAGGGCGTCGCCGCCGTCGAGCAGTCCGACCGCGAGGTCGTGCTCGCCCGCCGGTGCGACCAGCGTCGCCTGCACCACGCTCTGCGCGCCGGCGGCGCGCCAGGCGGTAGGCAGGCGGAAGGCGAGCGTCTCGGCACCTTCCGCATTGCGCAGCCGGCCGACCAGGGTGACCGGACCGCTCCGGCCGCCGGCGGCCGCCACCTGGATCGGCACCGTCCAGCGCCCGTCGTGGGCCTGGAAGGGGGCCGCGGCGAGTCCCGCGGTGAGCGATGCGGCTGTCGTGCCGGCGGCCATCGCGTCGAGCGTCGCGGCGGGGGCGGCGTCCCCCAGCGGTTCGGCCTTCCAGACGAAGTACGCCGGTGCCGCGCCGGGATCGGCGGCGAGCGCCGCGGCGCGCGCCTCGGCCAGCGTCACCGCCGGCCGGCTGATCGATGCGGCGGGAGCCCTGGCGAGGGCCGTGAGGACCTTGTTGTCGCGCAGCAGCACCGAGCTGCCGTAGCCGGCTTCGGTCTCGAAATAGACGACCAGCCGATTGAGGCCGAGGCCGGCCGGGAGCTGTTCGCGCTCGTAGCGCCATCCTTCGCGGGTCGCGCTGCGGTACTCGCCGAGCCCCGACTCCTCGTCGACTTCGTCGAAGCCCGATTGGTCGACGATCGAGACGCGCGTCGGCGTGCCGAGCTGGATCAGCACCTTGCCGCGGTCGGTCATCGCGCCGCGCCGCTCCTCCTCGCCGCGCCGGTCGCCGAACTTGGCGTCGGCGTAAGCGACGCGGGCCTCGAACTCGCGGCGGAACTCGTTGATCGGCGTGGCCGGGTCGGGGTCGCGGCGCGCCCAGAACAGGGCGACGAAGTCGGCCGCCGCAGCGTCGTCGGCGAGCGCCGCGAAGGCGGTGCGCTCCTCGTCGGTCATCAGGTGGCCGGCCGGCCCGCTGGCGAAGTCGCGGTAGGCGGGGGAGAGCTCCGCCACCGCGGCGCCGGCGAGCAGCGGCAGAGCTGTGGACAACAGGATCGAAACGCGGCTTGGGATCACGGGACCTCCGGTCGCACAGAGTTCAAGAGTGCCAATCTAGTTGCCGGCGGGGCGGGGGACAACCCTCCCGCGGGGCGGGTTGTCAGGACTGACGGTTGCGACTAGGCTTCGCCTCAAGCGGGCACGTCCAGCATTCACGAGAACCGTCGACACGGGGTCGACGGAAGGGGACTCGCCCACGGCCTCAGGAGGGCTTCAGATCATGATGAAGAGAGTCACGATTCTGCTGGCAGCCTGCCTCGTCTTGCTGCTCGGCACCCCCGCCCTCGCCCAGACGACGACCGGAACGATCTCCGGCACGATCGTCTCGACCGACGGCTCGGCCCTGCCGGGCGTCACGGTCGAGGTCTCGGGCGAGAACCTGCAGGGCACCCGCACGATGACCTCGGACGCCAACGGGCGCTTCCGCGTCATCAACCTGCCGCCGGGCAACTATCAGGTGACCTACCGCCTCGAGGGCTTCTCGCCGGTCGAGGAGGACGACGTCGCGGTGCGCATCGGCACCGACACGGCGCGCCAGGTCTCGATGAGCGCCGGCGTCTCCGAGCAGATCGTGGTCCAGGGCGAGAGCGTCATCGTCGACACCACCAAGACGACGATCGACACCCAGGTGGACTGGGAGCTGATCGACAGCCTGCCCAACAACCGTCTCTTCCAGGACGTGATGTCGAGCGCCCCTGGCGTGCAGATCAACGCCAACAACCCGACGGTCAACGGCGCGGCCGATTCCGACAACCTCTACCTGGTCGACGGCGTCGACACGACCGATCCGCGTACCCAGACCTGGGGCACGGCGATCAACTTCGACACCATCCAGGAAGTGCAGATCCAGACCGCCGGCATTCCGGCCGAGTACGGCCGCGTGCAGGGGGGCGTGGTCAACCTGGTCACCAACTCGGGCGGCAATCAGTTCCACGGCAGCCTCCGCTTCGTGGTGAGCGACGTCGACTGGGTCGCCGACACCGACGAGGACGCCGTGCCGGCCATCTTCGGCAACGAGAAGCGCCCGTCGGCCACCCTCGGCGGCCCGCTCGCCCAGGACAAGCTCTGGTTCTTCATCGCCGGCGAAGGGCGCGACCGCGAGCAGAACTTCCCGCGCGAGACCGGCTCGGACACCGGCGAGTTCGTCACCGACGTATCGACCTACGAGGGGTACTACGCATCGGCCAAGCTGACCTGGCAGGTCAACTCGAACAACACCCTGACCGGCTTCTACAACACCGACCCGATCGACATTTCGGACGCCTGGGCCCGCTACTACCTCGGACCGAGCGTCGATCCGCGCTCGGAGGCGACGCAGGAGCAGGGTGGCGACAACATCTCGCTGCAGTGGAGCTCGGTGCTCGGCTCGAGCATGCTGTTCGAGGCGAAGGCCAACAAGTACGAGGGCAACATCAACATCGTCGCCCAGGGCCCGATCGGGCCCGACCCGACCACCCTCGACCTGGACACCGGGTACTGGTCGGGAACGTCGCTCGAAGAGTACACGTCGATCCGTGGCCGCGAAGGCGCCCAGGTGACGCTGACCAAGTTCCTCGACTCCAGCCTCGGCAGCCACCAGCTCAAGGGGGGCCTCGAGTACCTGAAGATGCAGAACGAGGTTACCGACGTCTACTATCCGCAGGGCAACTTCCTGATGACCGCGAGCGGCGCCTACCTCTACCGCGCCGAGCGCTACGACCGGCCCGGCGAGATGGTGACCGAGAACCCCTACCTGGCGCTCTTCTTCCAGGACAGCTGGACGCGCGACCGGATGACCCTCAACCTCGGCGTGCGCGCCGAGCAGGTGGCGCTCGAGAACAACGTCGGCGACGAGGTCCTGAAGTTCGACTTCGCCGACCAGATCGCCCCCCGCCTCGGCTTCGCCTACGACATCAACGGCAACAGCCTGCATGCCACGGCGAGCCGCTTCTACGACATCGTCACCGACTACGTCACCGCGGGCCTCAACCGCAACAACGAGAGCGAGCGCTTCTACATCTGGCTCCCGTACTACGGCTACGGCGACTACTGCTCGGATCACACCGAGGACGCCTCGGGCAACTTCGACAGCGACTGCTGGCTGCAGGTCGACGACTACCCGCTGGTGGCCAACAACACGATCGACGGCGGGATCGACCCGACCTACACCGACGAGTTCACCCTCGGCTACGACCACCGGTTGACTCCCCACATGTCGGGCGGCATCAACCTGATCTGGCGCGAGCAGAACGACGCCGTCGAGGACTTCGACCTCGACGACAACGGCTCGTACAACTACAGCAACGTCAGCGGCTCGTGGAAGAAGTATCAGGCGGTGCAGCTGTTCCTGCGCAAGCGGCTGGCGCAGGACCGCTTCCAGTTCAATGCCAGCTACACCTACGCCTTCAAGAACGAGGGCTTCTCCACCGGCGACCAGCTCTCCGGCTTCGCCGACTCGTCGGTCTCGGTGGTCAACCGCTACGGCGACCTCGACACGCCGCACCAGCTCAAGGCTTCGGGCAGCTATACGATCCCCTGGGGTTCGGCGCCGACCAGCACCCAGATCGGCGTTTCGGGCTACTGGTACAGCGGCCCGGTCTACGCCAGCTTCAGCCGCGTGCGCGTCGGCAGCGGGACGTTCAACGAGTTCATCGACCCGGACCTCGAGGTCGGTGAGGTGTGGCAGCTCGACCTCCACCTGGAGCAGGAGTTCCAGCTCGGCGCGGTCGAGGCGTCGATCTACGGCGACCTGTTCAACATCACGGACAACCAGGACCCGCTCAACCGGCAGGGCTCGGTGACCAGCGCGTCCTTCAGGAATCCGACCTCGTCGCAGGCACCGCGGCGCTATCAGCTCGGAGTGAAGCTCTCCTTCTGATTCCCCGAGTGACGTGAAGCAGGCAGGGCCCGGCGTCGCGCCGGGCCCTTTGTCTTTGCCCCCGCGGCTATACTCGCCCTCCCGCCGATGTCGCCGCGCCGCCGCAAGCTCCTCGTTCCGCTCCTCGTCCTGGTCGCCGCCCTGGCGGCGACGCACCTGCGCTGGATCAGCGACGGCGCACTGCTGCGTTCGCGCTCCGGCGCCGGGATCCGGTTGCTCGGCCGCGGCCTCGCCCTGGCGCCGCTCTGGCAGGTCAGGGTCGACCCGGTGAGCCTCGAGGGGGGGCGGGTGCTGCACGAGGGCGCGCTCTCCTTCCGGCGCCCGGACGGCTCGGCGCTGCCGGGCAGCGTCTCCCTGCGCTACCTGCCGCCGCGCACGATGCCCGCCTGGCTGGGCGCGGCGCCGGCGGTCGACGCTGGCC
>JAIOJQ010000069.1 GCA_019911865.1 Thermoanaerobaculia bacterium | reverse complement strand
GTCGAGCCGCAACGCCCGCTCGCGCAGCGCCGTGGCCCGCGCGAACTCGGCCGGCGGCAGCGCTTCGGCCTGCGGCTCGACGAAGCCGCGCGCGTAGAGCAGGAAGCCGCGGCAGGCGCCGAGCAGCAGGTCGGGATTCCGCGGCGACTCGGCCAGCAGGCTCTCGAAGGTCTTGAGGGCGAACGGCAGCGCCTGCGCGACCAGCTCGGGATCGTCGTCCTCCGCCCAGCCCGCCCCTCCCGAGGCGAGGGCCGACCCGACGCGATCGACGGCAAAGCGGCGCAGCGAGCAGCCACTCAGCACCAGCACGCCGAGCCCCGCCGCCAGCAGGTGGCGGACGCGTGGCGCGCGGCGGGACCCGCTGATTCCTCTCATCGCGCGAGCAAGGATACCCGCCGTGCGCTCGGGTGACTAGGACGCGTCACGCGGCCCGCCGCCGGTGTGGGATACTCGCCGCCTTCGTGGGCCGTTCCGCCGTCAACCCGCCGCAGGCCACGCCGGAGGCCCTCCGCCCGGAGCGTGACGAAGCGTACTCGGCGCTCGAAGGGGGCGACGCGCTGCCGGTGCTCTCGCTCGTCTGCTTCGCAGTCGCCCTGTCGGCCCGCCCACTCACCCGGCTTCTCCCCCCGGAGCTGCGCCCCTATCCGCGCGGCGTCCTGGTGCCGGTGCTCATCGCCCTCGCGGCATCGCTCGTCGGCACGCTGATCGCCGGCTGGTCGCTGCGCTCGCCGCGGCGCCGCGGCGCCGCCCGGGTCGCCCTGCTGCTCAACGGCGTGGTCCTCGCCCTGACCGCCCTCGCCATCCTGGTGATGCTCTGGATCTTCCGCCGCTGAGGCCGCGTCAGAAGCCGACGCGGCGCATCACGAAGCGCGGCAGGGCGCGGATCACGGTCATGATCCAGCGCCAGATGCCCGGCGCGTAGACCACCGGGGTGGCGCGATCGATGCCGCGCAGGACGGCGGGGACGATCTGCTCCGGGTCGGCGGCAAACGGCGGTTCGGGGAGCCCTTCGGTCATCGAAGTGCGGACGAAGCCGGGCTTGATGCAGACCACCCGCAGCCCGCGCGCATGGAAGCGGTGGTCGAGCCCCTCGAGGTAGCGGGTCAGCCCCGCCTTGGCGGCGCCGTAGAGCACCACCGGCTTTCTGCCGCGCTCCCCCGCCACCGAGCTGAAGACGCACAGCGTGCCGCCCCCCTGGCGGGTGAGCAGTCGCTCGCGCGCCGCCTCGCAGAACAGCACCGTGCCCGAGAAGTCGGCCTCCAGCACCCGCCGGGCGAGCTCGCGGTCGGCCTCGAGTGCCTCCTGGGTGGCGAACAGGCCGGCGGTGACCACCACCGCTTCGAGCCGTCCGAGCGCCGCGACCGCTGCGTCGAGCGCCGGCGCGAAGGTCTCCGGCTCGAGCAGGTCGCAGCGCGCCGCCCCGACGCTGCCGGCCGGCAGGCCGGCGCGCGCCTCGAGGTCGCGTGCGCTCGCCGCCAGGTCGACCTCGTCGCGGCCGAGCAGGAAGAGGCGGTCGCCGCGCGCCGCCATGGCGCGCGCCAGCTCGCGGCCGATGCCGCGGGTCGCTCCGAGGATTGCCGTGTTCATGCCGGGTCTCCCAACAGGCGCACCGACTGGGCGCTGCGCAGCCGCCGGCCGGGGTCCCACGCCGCGCGCACCCGCTCGAACTCCGGCAGCCGCGGCTCCATCCTGCGGAACTGGTCGGCGCGCACGAAGGCGTCCTTGGCGAGGTAGATCCGCCCCCCTTCGGCGATCACCGCCTCGGCCAGCTCTTCGACCAGCGCCCGGGTGTCGGCGCGCATCGGCAGGTCGAGCGCCACCGAGACGCCGGGGCGCGGGAAGGAGAGCAGCCCCTCGCCCTCCGCGCCGCAGTCCTTGAGCACGCAGAGGAACGACGAGCCGCCGCGCCGCACCGCCGCCGCGAGGAAGCGCCGCGTCGCGCCGGGGCGCTCGCGTTCGGGCAGCACGCACTGGAACTGGGTGAAGCCGCGCGCGCCGTAGATGCGGTTCCAGTGGCGGATGGCGTCGAGCGGCCAGAAGAACTTCTCCGGGTGGACGATGCCGCGCCGCACCCGCCGTGGCACCGAGCGCGCGTAGACGGCATTGAACAGGCGCACCGTCAGGTCGTTGAGTGCCCAGCCGGGCAGGTCGAACGGCACGGCTGGGCACTCAACGACCTGACGGTGCGCCTGTTC
>JAIOJQ010000068.1 GCA_019911865.1 Thermoanaerobaculia bacterium | reverse complement strand
GCCTGCGCGCCGCCGGGCTCGTCGAGCCGCTGCGCGCGCTCGCCGCGCCGCTGCTCGGCATCTGTCTCGGCATGCAGCTGCTCTTCGAGGCCTCCGACGAGGGGGAGGTCGAGGGGCTCGGCCTGCTGCCCGGCCGGGTGCGCCGGCTGCGCGCCGGCGAGCAGCTGCGCGTGCCGCACACCGGCTGGAACCGGCTGCGCGTCGCCCGAGCCGATCCGCTGCTCGCCGGCATCCCCGACGGCGCGCAGGTCTACTTCGTCCACGCCTACGCCGCGCCGGTCTCTGCCGACACCGTCGCCGCCTGCCGGCACGGCGACGAGTTCGCCGCCGTGGTGCGGCGTGGCCACCTCGCCGGGGCGCAGTTTCACCCCGAGCGCTCGGCGGCGGCCGGCGCCCGCCTGCTCGAGAACTTTCTCGCCGGAGCGACCGCATGAACTTCACGCTCTACCCGGCGCTCGACCTGCGCGGCGGGCGGGTGGTCCGCCTGCGCCAGGGGGATTTCGCGCGCGAGACCCGCTATCCCATCGACCCGCTGGCCCGCGCCGCCGCCTGGGCCGCCGCAGGCGCCTCCTGGCTCCACCTGGTCGACCTCGACGCCGCCCGCGCCGGTAGCTGGTCGCTCGACGGCCTGCTTGCCGCGCTGCGACTCCGCACGCCCCTGCGCCTCCAGGTCGGCGGCGGCGTACGCGGCGAGGACGACATTCGCCGCCGGCTCGCCGCCGGCGCCGACCGCGTGGTGATCGGATCGCTCGCCGTGCGCGAGCCCGAGCGGGTCCCGGCGCTGATCGATCGCTTCGGCGCCGAGCGGATTACCGTCGCCCTCGACACGCGCCGCGCCGCCGATGGCCGCTGGCTGCTGCCGCTGGCCGGCTGGACGACGCCGGGCGAAGCGGAGCTCGAGACGCACCTGGAACGCCTGGCGCAGAGCGGCCTGCGCCACCTGCTGTGCACCGACATCGGGCGCGACGGCACCCTCGCCGGGCCCAACCTGGACCTCTGCCGCCGCATCCTGGAGCTGGCGCCGCGCCTCGCCCTGCAAGCCTCCGGCGGCCTGCGCCACGCCGCCGACGTCGCGGCGGCGCGCCAGTGTGGCTGCGCCGGCGCGGTGGTCGGCCGGGCGCTGCTCGAGGGAGCCCTGCCGCTCACCGAGCTCGCGGCTCGCGGCGCGGAGGCGCCGTGCTGAGCCGTCGCATCCTCGCCTGCCTCGACCTGCGCGACGGCCGGGTGGTCAAGGGGGTGCGCTTCCGCGATCACGTCGACGCGGGAGATCCGCTCACGCTCGCCCGCCACTACCGCGACGCCGGCGCCGACGAACTGGTCGTCTACGACATCGCCGCCAGCCCGCGCTGCCGCCCCGTCGAGCCCGCCCGGGTGGCGCGCCTGGCACGCCAGCTCGACATCCCCTTCTGCGTCGCCGGCGGGATCTCGAACGTGGCGCGGGCGCGCCGGCTGCTCGCCGCCGGCGCCGACAAGATCTCGGTCAACTCGCCGGCGCTGGCGCGCCCGCAACTGATCGACGAGCTCGCCGCGGTCTTCGGCTCGCAGAGCGTGGTGGTCGGCATCGACAGCCGTCGCGACCGCGACGGCGAGTGGCGCGTGCACGCCTTCACCGGCGATGCCGCGACCTCGCGCGCCCTGCCGCGGCGCACCCTCGACTGGGTGGTCGAGGCGCAGGAGCGGGGCGCCGGCGAGATCGTCCTCAACTGCATGGGCCACGACGGCGTCGGCGGCGGCTACGACGTCGAGCAGCTGCGCGTCGTTCGCCGTCTCTGCACGGTGCCGCTGATCGCCTCGGGCGGCGCCGGCGCGCCGGAGCACTTCGCCGCGGTCTTCCTCGCCGCCGACGTCGACGGAGCGCTCGCCGCCGGAGCGTTTCACCGCGGCGAGATCGGGATCGCGGCGCTCAAGCGCCACCTGCGGGCGCGCGGCCTGGAGGTGCGCGATGTCGCCTGACCCGCCGGGATCTCTCGCCTGGGAGGCGAACGACGGCCTGCTGCCCGCCATCGTGCAGGACGCCGACACGCGGCAGGTGCGGATGCTCGGCTGGATGAGCCGCGAATCCCTCGCCGCCACGCTCGCTTCGCGCCGGGTGACCTTCTGGAGCCGCAGCCGCGGGCGGCTGTGGACCAAGGGGGAGAGTTCCGGCAACTATCTCGAGCTGGTCGCCGTCGAGCCCGACTGCGATGGCGACGCTCTGCTCGTCCTGGCCCGGCCGCTCGGCCCCACCTGTCATCTCGGGCGGCCCTCCTGCTTTGCGGCGGCTCCGGGCTCCTTCCTCGCCGAGCTCGATGCGCTCGTCGAGCGCCGGCACCGCGACCCGCCCGCGGGCAGCTACTGCGCCCGGCTGTTCGCCGCCGGCCCGCGCGCCATCGCCCAGAAGGTCGGCGAAGAGGCGGTCGAAACCGCCCTCGCCGCGGTCGCCCAGGACGACGACGCCCTGCTCGGCGAGGCCGCCGACCTCCTCTTCCACCTCCAGGTGCTCCTGCGCTCGCGCGGTCTGTCGCTCGCTGCCGTCGAAGCCGTCCTGAGTCGGCGGCAGGCGAGCGAACCGGAGCCCTCCCGGCCGGCGACGTCGTCGCAACCGCCCGAGGCCGCCGGCGCCTGACCGATTCCGGAATCGGCGGGCCTATCGCCGCGCGGGCTCGGTGCCCTGACCCACCCGCGGAGACCCCAGCCGCTCGACCCGGCGCTCGAGCTGGTCGAGATGGGCGCGCAGCTGCGGCTCCTCGCGCGCGGCGCGGCGGGCGGCGGGCAGCGCGGCGGCGGCGAGGGTGCGGGCCTCTTCGGGGTGACCCGACTCGGCGAGCAGCTCGGCGGCGAGGCCGTCGAGCAGGGGGTGGAAGTCGTCCGAGGTGCGGCCGCGTTCGATCTCGAGGCGGGCGAGCAGGTCGGCGACCGGCGCGCCGCCGCGGCGGCGGAACTCGAGGCCCCAGTAGCGCAACAGGTCCGACGAGGAGGGCTCGTCGGTGGCGTCGGTCGGCGACGCGGTGCTGCCCGCGTGCCAGGCGAGGAAGCGTCGATAGGTCTCGACCCGGTCGGCGTTCAGGTCCGAAGCGGGTCCGAGCTGCTCGATCGCCTCGCGCGCCTCGCCGGCGCGACCGAGCTCGACGAGCGTCAGCAGCAGCCCTTCGAGGATCTCCTCGCGGCTGCGCGTCGTCTGCCGGCCGGCGGCCCCGCTCAGACTGCTGCGGTACCAGGTGGCGGCCCGCTCGAGCTCGCCGGTGCGGTGGAAAGCGCGCGCTGCCTCCCAGGCCGCTTCCGACGGCGAGGCGGTCTGCCCCAGCAGCTGCGCCAGCCGTGCCTCGGCCCCGGTCGGGTCGCCGGCGAGGATGCGCGTCGGCACTTCGCGCCTCGCCAGCCAGTCGGCGAGCAGCGGCTCACCCGCCGCCGCGGCCTCGCGGGTCGCCGCCGCGA
>JAIOJQ010000067.1 GCA_019911865.1 Thermoanaerobaculia bacterium | reverse complement strand
GAAGCCGCGGCCGCGCAGGAACGCCTCGATCTTGGCGGCGTCCTGCTCGAGGCGCGTCTGGAGGTCCGACAGGTCGTTGCCCGAGACCGAGAAGACGACCGGCCAGATCGCCAGGTTCGCCGCCACCTCGCGCTCGGCGAGCCCCTTGACCGAAACGTAGCGCTCGGCGTCCTTGAAGTGCCGGATCGCCGAGCCGACCAGCCAGCCGGAAGCCGTCAGGCCGACGGCGAGCAGGACTCCGAGAACCGGCAGGGAGGAACGGGGCGCGTCGCTCATGGCGGCGATTCTAGGCGGTTTCCGCCGGCGGGATCGAGCGCCGACCCGCCGGGTCGGGCCCGACCGTCACCGCCGGCTGATAGAGTCCGGTCCCCGCGCCAGCGCGCCGCCCGCGCCGCTTCCGGGATTCCGAAGACGATGAGCCAACTCGCGACCGAGGTCGCCCGCCGGCGGACTTTCGCCATCATCAGCCACCCCGACGCGGGCAAGACGACGCTGACGGAGAAGCTGCTGCTGTTCGGCGGCGCCATCCAGCTGGCCGGGGCGGTCAAGGCCAAGGGGGATCTGCGACGCGCCCGGTCGGACTGGATGAAGGTCGAGCAGGAGCGGGGCATCTCGGTCACCGCCTCGGTGATGACCTTCGAGTGGGGCGACTGCGTCTTCAACCTGCTCGACACGCCGGGTCACCAGGACTTTTCCGAGGACACCTACCGCACGCTCACCGCCGTCGACTCGGCGGTGATGGTGATCGACGCCGCCAAGGGGATCGAGGCGCAGACGAGGAAGCTCTTCGAGGTCTGCCGGCTGCGCAACGTGCCGATCGTCACCTTCGTCAACAAGCTCGATCGCGAGGGGCGCGACCCCTTCACCCTGATGGACGAGATCGAGCGCGACCTGCAGCTGCACGTCACGCCGGCCAACTGGCCGATCGGCATGGGGCAGTCGTTCCGCGGCTGCTACGACCTGCTGGCCGACCAGCTGCTGCTCTTCGACCGCGGCCAGGGGGCGCGGCTGACCGAGCCGATCGCCTTTCACGGCCTCGCCGACCCGGCGCTCGCCCGGCATCTCCCCGAAGGCCTGCTCGCCACGCTGCGCGAGGAGGCGCACCTGGCCGCATCGCTCTGCCCGCAGTTCGACCGCGCCACCTACCTCGAGGGGCACCTGACGCCGGTCTTCTTCGGTTCGGGGCTGCACAACTTCGGCGTCCGCGAGCTGCTCGGCGCGCTGGCCGCGCACGCCCCGTCGCCGCGGCCGCAGCGGACGGTTTCGCGCCTCGTCGAGCCGACCGAGGAGAGCGTCGCGGCGTTCGTCTTCAAGATCCAGGCGAACATGGACCCCCGGCACCGCGACCGCATCGCCTTCGCGCGCATCTGTTCGGGGCGCTTCGAGCGCGGCATGAAGCTCTTCCACCCGCGCTCGGGCAAGTCGATCAACGTCCACACGCCGGTGATGTTCCTCGCCCGCGAACGCGAGATCGCCGAGGAGGCCTTCCCCGGCGACATCGTCGGCATCCCGAATCACGGCCAGCTGCGCATCGGCGACGCGCTGACCGAGGGGGAGGCGCTGCGCTTCACCGGAATTCCGTCGTTCGCTCCCGAGCTGCTGCAGAAGGTGCGCGCCGCCGACCCGCTGCGCTCGAAGCATCTCGGCAAGGCGCTCACCCACCTCGCCGAGGAGGGCGCGGCGCAGGTGTTCAAGACGCGCATCGGCGGCGAGTGGATCGTCGGCGTCGCCGGCCCGCTGCAGTTCGACGTGCTGGCCGACCGCATCCGCACCGAGTACGACCTGCCGGTCAGCTTCCAGTCGACCACCCTGCACACCGCGCGCTGGATCGAGGCCGACGACCGCCGCGAGCTC
>JAIOJQ010000066.1 GCA_019911865.1 Thermoanaerobaculia bacterium | reverse complement strand
CGCAACGTCTCGGACCTGGCGTCGATCGACCGGAAGGCGATCGCGCTCGCCGGGATCGGCCTGTCGCTGCTCGCCTTCGCGAGCGCCTTGCTCGGCGGCCTGGTCGCGAGCTGGGCACTCCTCGCCTCCGGCGATCCGAGTCTCTCGTTCGCGCGCTTCCTCGCGCGCGCGCTGCGGTCGCTGGTATGACCGACGCCATTCGCACCCGCGCGGCCGCGCTCGCCGAGCGCGTCGCGCGATCCCCTGTCGCACGCGCGTCGCTTCGCGAGGATCGCCGCGTCGAAGCGCACGGGGCCGCGGAGAAGATCCGGCGCGGCCAGCGTACTCCCGAACAGCGCCTCGAGCGCGACGCGCAGCGTCTCGAGCGCCTCGGCGGCCGCCGCCAGGTCGCGACCCGCCAGGTCAACGACGCCAAGGAGCAGCTGCTCCGCGCCGACCGCGCGGGCGCTCGCGGCCTCTACGTGGCCGCGGAGAAGGCTGCGCAGGTTCCCGCGGGAGCCCGCCGGCTCGAGGCGATCGGAAAGCTCCGCGAGGCCTACGGCGCCGCGGCGGAGAAGCTCGCCCGCGGCTACGCCCAGGCGCAACACGCGCTCGCGCGCGTGCGCACCGCGATTGCCGCGACCGAGACGCGGTTTCTCAACACTTTGAACGCCCTCACCAACTTCAGATCACCCACTCAGGCTGCGCGTGCCGGCGCGCAGCTCGCCGTCAACGCCTTGCCCCCGAAACTCCGCGTCCCGGTTGAGATCGCGCGCAAGGCCTCGACCGTCGTCGCGCGCGCGATCGCCGACGCGCGCGGAATCGAGCGAGGACGATGAGCTCCCGCGCCATCCTCCACGCCACCGCCGGCGCGGCCGTTCCGGCCTTCGCCGGCGTCCTGGTGCTCTCCGCGTTGCTCTTCGGCGCCGGCTCGCTCCCGTCCCTCTCCCCAAAGGCTCAGAAACTCGGCAAGCTCGCAATCCCCGCCGTCTTCCTCGGTGGCGCCTACCTCTGGTCGCGCCGCAACACCACCACCACTGCGCACGGCTCGGCGCGCTGGGGGAACCCCTCGCGCCTCCGCCGCCCGGTCGGCCTGCTCCTCGGCGCCGATCGCCGCGACGTCCTGCGCGCGCCGGCGCTCGAGGGACACCTGTTGACGGTCGCCCCCACCGGCGCCGGCAAAGGCATCGGCGCCGTGCTCCCGAACCTGCTCGACTATCCGGGCAGCGTCTTGGTCAACGACCCCAAGGGCGAAAACGCCCTCGTCGCCGGCGCCTGGCGCGCGCGCGAGCTCGGGCAGCGCGTCGAGATCCTCGACCCGTTCGGCCTGGCCGGCGGCGCCGCCGCCTGGAACCCCCTCGACCTGCTCGAGCCGGAGAGCCCCGACCTCGCCAGCGACGCGATGATGCTCGCCGGCCTGCTTGTCCAGCGGCCCGCGCAGCAAGGCGACGGAGCGTATTGGGACGACGAGGCCCAGGCCCTGCTTCAAACTCTCATCCTCCTCGTTGCCACCAGCGAGCCCGACGAGCGCCGCAACCTCGGGCGCGTTCGGGAGCTGCTCACGCAACCGGCGGAGAAGTTCGACCTCATGCTGCAGGAGATGCTCGAATCACCGGCGGCCGCAGGCCTGCTCGCCCGCGGCGCCGCCCGGATTCTTCAGAAGCACGAGCGCGAGCGCTCGAGCGTCGTATCCACCGCCCAGCGACACACGCACTTCCTCGACTCGCCGCGCATCGCGGCGGTCCTCGAGCGCTCCACCTTCCAGCCGATCGAACTCCGTACCGATCGCCTGTCGGTCTTCCTGTGCCTGCCACCCGCGCAGCTCTCGGAGTTCTCGCGGTGGCTTCGCTTGGTGATCGGCGGAACGCTTCGCGCCCTCTCCCGCACGCCGCACTCGACCGCCGAACCGACACTGATCCTGCTCGACGAGTGCGCCTCGCTCGGCGCGCTCGAGGCCGTCTCCTCCGGAATCTCGCTCCTGCGCGGCTACGGCGTGCGACTCTGGACGTTTTGGCAGGACCTCGCGCAGCTGCGCGCGACGTACTCCCACGGCTGGGAGACGATCCTCGCCAACAGCCGGTTCCTCCAGGCGTACGGGACCGCCGACGAGTTCACGGCCGACTACCTGTCGAAGCTCACGGGCATGGCGACGGTTCGCTCGACGTCGACGAGCCAAACGGCCGGCTCCACGGCCGCTGCCGCCTTCGCCGGCGGCTCGAGTTCGACGTCGACCGCCACTAGCTCCCCCGAGGTCGCGCGGCGACTTCTCACCGCCGACGAGATCCGACGCCTCCCGCCCACCAAGGCGCTCCTCTTCGAGCAGGGTAGAGACCCCCTTCGCGTCGAGCGCCTTTCGTACCTCACGAACCCGACGCTACGCGCCCGCGCAGGCGCGCACCCTGCGCACGGAGGCTGACCATGCACCCAGCCACCCCACGCACGCTCGACTTCGTCTCGCTCTCGGCCGGCGCCGGCGCGCTCGACGGACGCCGGGACGCTGCCGCGCACCGCCCGCCGGCGATCTCCGACCACGGCGACCCGGCAACTTGCAGCTGCACTCTCTGCCGCGCATATCGCCAGGCCTACCGCCGCGCCTACCTCGCGGTCGCGCGGCGCGAGGCCGCCGCGCCGTGACCACCGCCGCGGCGGCCACCGTTCTCACCGAGCGCGAGCGGCGCTTCCGCGCCACGCTCGAGCGCGAGCTCGGCGCCACGATCGGCGCCAAGCTCCGCGACTCGGCCGTCACCAACCTCGGGATCCTCGAGTCCGGCCGTCTCTGGTACGAGGCGGCGGGGGAGGGTCTCGTGGTGCTCGAGGAGCGGATGCCACCCGACCAGGTCCGCGCCCTGCTGGCCACCGTCGCCAACTTCCTCGGCGTCGAGCTCACCGCCGAGGCCCCGCTGCTCGACGGGGAGCTTCCCTACGACGGCTCGCGCGTCTCGGCCTGCATTCCGCCCGTCACCACGGCCCCAACCCTGACCATTCGCACGCACCACCACAAGACCATCCCGCTCGAAAGCTACGTTGCCTCCGGCGCGCTCTCGCTCGCGCACGCCGAAGCCGTGCGCCAGGCGATCGCCGATCGCCAGAACGTCGTGATCTCCGGCGCCACCAACTCCGGCAAGACCACGTTCGCCAACGCGGTACTGTCCGAGATCGTGACCTCGGCCCCCGAGCACCGCTACTTGGTGCTCGAGGACACCCGCGAGCTCCACTGCGCGGCCACGAACGTCCTCTCGCTTCGCACCACGCTCGAAATCTCCATGCGGAAGCTCTTGGCCAAGAGCCTGCGCGAGCGGCCCGACCGCATCCTCATCGGCGAGGTGCGGGGCGCCGAGGCACTCGACCTCCTGAAGGCCTGGAACACCGGCCACCCGGGAGGCCTCTGCACGCTCCACGCGAACAACACCCGGGCCGCGCTCATCCGCCTCGACTCGCTCGTGCAGGAGGCCGGCGTGCCGCCCCAGCGCGCCTTGATCGCCGAAACGGTTGGTCTTCTCGTCCACTTGGGCTTCGCCCGCGGCCGTCGCCAAGTGCTCGAAGTCGCGCGGCTGCGCGGCCTCGACGCCGTCGGCGACTTCGTGCTCGAGCTCGTCTGACGCACCGCGACGTCGTGCATTCGCGAATGCACGCAGCGCCCACGGCGGCGCCTACTCCGCCAGCGCTTGGATCAGCTCGGGCCCGTCCTGCTCCGGCCGGTTCACCCCATTCGACACTCGCCAGCCGTTCATGCCCTTGGCGGGGAAGGGGGCCATCAAACCGCGCAGCGCCTCGCTCGAGGCCTGCGGGTCCAGCCATGCCTTTACCGCTGTTCGCTCGAGAATCACGGGCATTCTTTCGTGCACTTGGCCCACGAGATCATTCGCTGCGCAGGTCACGATCGCGATTTCCTGCGTCGGAGCCACGCTGTAACGCTCGTCGAATACCCGCGGATGCGCCTTGTGCCGCCGATCGGGCGGGATCTCTAGCCCGTCGAGGATCTTCTGCCCGCCCACCACCACGAACCGTCCGCACACGGCCCGCGAGTCTAGCCCCGCCGGCGACGTCGCCGGCGTCGTCTCGTTCCCGCGGCTCGACCTGGTCGCGCACGTTTGCCGCTCCGCTTCGGCGGCCGCGCCAGGCTGCGCCTGTCACGCCCGCCGCGAGCGCTCCGCATCTTTCGATCGCGCGCCCGGTCCTCGCCCGCCTTCTCCTCTCGTCCGCCGATCGCCGGGCTCCTCAGTGACCCGGCCGATACGCCGGACGAGAGGAGAAAGCCCAAATGACCGAGACGACGAGCAGCTCCACCACCGCGCCGAAGCACCAACCCCTCGCGCCTGGCGACCGCATCTTCTACCGCGGCGATATGGCCAATCCCGCCGGATGGCTGACCGTCACCCGCGTCCACCCGCCCGATCGCTGGAGCGCCACGTCCTACGATTGTGAGTTCGACCCCGCCGACCGGGACTGCGGCGACTTCGAGCGCCAGGAGATCCGCCGCCTCGCGGATTCCCAGGTCTCCCGCGTCGATCAGGGCAACGGGGCCACCCGTTTCGTCACGGCCGAGGCCTACCGCGCCTTCCGCAACGAACAGCTCGCCGCCCTTCACCAGCGCCTTGCCGGCGGGGGAGAGCGCTGACCATGGCCACAACGGCCGCTCCTGCGCAGCATCTCGAGCAGCAGCTCCCGCTCCTGCGCCGCTACGTGCCCGCCGCGCAGCTGCGCCTCCTCTGGAGTCTTGCGACCGACAGCGAGGAAGCCGAGGCCTTCGCGGGCCAGCTCCGCGAGCTCGCCGCCACGATCGAGGCCATGCCGCTCACTTACCAGGGCGACAGCGTCGCACGCCTGCACTACTTCGCGCCCTCGGCCGACTGGTGGATCACCGAGCTCGACGCCGGCGACGGCACCGCCGCGAACCCCCGGCTCGAGCCCCAGCACCAAGCGTTCGGCCTGGCCCGGCTTTTCGAGGATCCCGAGCTCGGCTACATCTCGCTTCCCGAGTTGCTCCGCACCCCGGACGTCGAGATCGACCTCTACTGGAGCCCGAAGTCTGTGGAGGACCTGCGAGCGCGCTGCGCGCGCTGAACATCAGCGCCGCCGGCGGCTCCGCGTCGCGGGGCTGCCGGCTTCATGCAGACCGCGTGCTCTCGATCCACTGCGTGAGCGATTCCAGTTGATGCGCCCAGAACAGCGTCAGGTCGCGCGCCTGTGCGTTCTCAAGCGCGCCGCGATCGAATACGCCCGAGAGCAGCGCCGCTGGCACCACCTGGACCTGGCCGAAATCCGCGATCCACGCTTCGGCCTTCGCGGCGGCCTCGCGGTTCAGCCGCTTGATCGAATTCACCGCCGAGTTGGACACCTTGCATTCGATCGCCAAGATACGACCGTCCCACAAGCCCACCACCACGTCCGCCTTGCCCTTCCCAAGGCGGCTCTCCCCACAGAACTCCCCAGCGTGCGGTGCGGCGGCTAGCGCCGGAATTCTTCGCGCAGGCACCTTTGTGAGGCCGAGCGCGAGAAGCGCTTCCTTCAAAAACCCCTCTTGCCGCTTCGCCCCTTCGTTCCTTCGCATTGTCTGCGTCCGGCTCGTCGCAATGAGTGCCGCCGAGGCCAGCACCGCCGCATCGCGCTCAGCCGGCGACGGCTCGCGCTGCTCACCAATCCACGCAAAACGCCGCCGGTCGAGACCCTCCCGCACGACCCCGATCACCCGACGTACCATCTCCGGGTCGCGACCGAGCGCCGCCGGCTTGAGCTTCGCTTCGCTCAGCGTCTCCAGGTCATCGCGCGACACCGGCGGGCCGGGCAGGTACCGGAAGACCTCCAGCAACCGCGGATCCGTCAGCACCTCGAGCGCTTTCGCGTCGAGCTGCGTCAGGTCGATCGTTGTCTCGAGGAGGTCCTCGAAAGCCCCCTGGCAGTTTTCGAAGGCTTGAAGGTAGGCCTCGAGCGGCTCCTGGAGCCGCTCTTGCCGGAACAGCTCAATCGCGCGCAACCGCGCGACTTCCAGCTCCTGCGCCGACCAGCGCGGCGCCGGGATCATCCCGCCGCAGCCAGCGCCGCCGGCGTCGGTACCGGGAGCCGCTCCATTTCGCGAGGCTCGAACTTTGTCAGGCCGCCCGCATACGTCCGCCCGCCCCGCACCGAGCCCGACGACGACAGGAAGCTCGCGACACCAGCCAGGTAGGTCTCTGCGAATACCTCTCGCGGGTAGAGACCGTGTGCGATGTTGATGTGCCGCGCCGCGGCCGCGTTGCGCACGAACACCGGCGGCCGTCGAGCCATGTACGTCGCCAGAATCGGCGCCGGTTCTCGGAGCCCCACCGACCACCACGCCTTCCGGTTACGCGCCACGTAGCCCTGATCGACTCCCGCCGCCTTCGCGCTCTTCAGAAACCGATCGACCGCGGCCCGCTCCGCCGCATCGAACTCCGAGAGCTCCGGGGGCAAGTCGATCACGCGCCGCAACGAAGAAGCATCCTCCAACCGGGTCCCGGCCGAGATCAGCTCCCGCGCCTTCGTCACCGTCGCAAACTGCACGCGCTCCGGAAGCTCCGCACTGTGCGCGCCGGCGATCCAGATCCCGTTCGCGCCCGTGACCTGGCCACGATGCACCCGAAACAGTTCCCCGAGCTCGACGAAGCCTTCCGGCAACGCCGGCTTGATCCGCGTCAGGTGCGACCACCGGCTCTCCTGCTCGAGGCGCTCCCGACGAACCAAACGGCCGCCCTTCAAACTCCCAAGCTCGGCGAGCGTCGCCACCCGCCGAAAGGCCACCGACGTCGG
>JAIOJQ010000065.1 GCA_019911865.1 Thermoanaerobaculia bacterium | reverse complement strand
GCCGCGGCCCGCTCGGCCACGAGTAGGGCCGCCCGCCTCCGGTGCGGCGCCGGGAACGCCCGTTCCCGGCGCCGCACCGCGCAGGCGTATCATCGAAGTGCTGCGCGAAAGGAGGCCCTCCATGCGCGCCTTCGCCCCCCTCGTCGCCCTGCTCGGCATCCTCGCTCCCCTTCCGGCACTCGCCGGCCCGCCGGCCTGCACCCTCGACCGGCTCGGCGGCGACCAGCGCGGTCCGGCCACCGCCCTGGTGCGCATCGGCGAGCGGATCTTCCTCGCCACCGGTGGCGCGGTCGAGATCGTCGACGTGGTCGATCCGGCCAGTCCGCTGCCGCGCGGCTACGTCGACGTCGAGACCTTCGTCACCGACCTCGCCGTGGAGGGGTCTCTCGCCGCGGCCGTCGGCCCGAACGGCCTCTCCACCGTCGACGTCAGCGATCCGGATCATCCGGTCCGGCTCGGCGCCCTGCCGTTCGCCTCCAACCAGTGGCCGGAGCTCGCCCTCACCGCCGGCGCCGCCTACCTGGCCCCGTGGCCCGGCGGCATCGGCGTGGTCGACCTCGGCGATCCGTCGGCGCCGCTACTGGCCGGCGTCTACCCGCTCGCCGCCGCCGACCTCGTCGTCCGCGCCGACCGCCTCTACGCCGTCCGCTTCGACGGCGTCACGGTGATCGACATCAGCGACCCGCTCGCGCCGCAGCACATCGCCACCGCCACCCCCGGCGGCAGCGGCATCGCCATCTCGGGCAACGGCGAGCGGCTGGCCACCTGGTTCCGCTGTGACCCGCGCCACGACTGCGGCACCGTCCGCTTCTACAACCTCGCCGACCCCGACCTGCCCATCCTGCGCAGCTCGGTCTACGACGGCAACCGCACGCCGACCGCCGTCTCGATGTCCGGCGGCCGCGCCTACGTCGCTTACGAGCCGGGCCCGGGCGACATCTTCGACCTGCCCAACCCCGCCTCCCCCGCCCTGATCGGCCACTTCGAAGTCGACTGGGGGACGGCGCTCGCGTCGACGGCGGATTTCCTGTTCGTCTCCGACTTCTACGCCGGCCTCGACGTGCACGACGTGGTGCCGGCCTCCGGCGCGCACCGGATCGCCCGCCACGAGACGCCTGACTCCGCCGTCGGCGGCTTCGTCCACGCCGGATACGCGTTTGCCGTCTGGAACGACCAGGTGCGTGTCTACGACCTCGCGGCGCCCACAGGCCCGGTGCAGGTCGGCCGGTACCCGGCCCCGCAAGGCGAAGGGTTCACCTCCGCCTCGGCGCTCGGCGGTGTCGCCTACCTGGTGACCTATCCGGCGGGATTCCGTGTCTTCGACGCGCGCGACCCGCTCTCGCCCGCCTGGGGCGATCGGTTCGACGTCGGCGAGTTCCAGCCCGAGATGCGGCTCGCCGGCCGGCGGCTCGTCGCCTCCGATGGCGTCGTGACGCTGTTCGACCTCGCCACCCCCACGGCGCCGCTGCCGCTCGGCGTCTGGGACGAACGGCTGATCTCGCCGGTCGAGCTCATCGGCTACAACCTCTTCGGCGTCGAGCACGTGGAAGGCGGGCCGCTGCTCGGCCTCGACTTCACCGATCCGGCCGCACCGCAGCTGCTCTTCGAGCTTCCCGGCTTCGGCGAGTCCTGGGGGCTCGTGGCGACCGGCAAGGGCCTGATCGCCGGCGCCCGCACGGCGAACGCGGCGCTCTTCGACGCCTTCGCCCCCGGCGGCCCGGTCCTCGTCGCCAACTTCCCCATCCCGCTCGGCGGCAGCATCGGCGGCGCCTGGAACGGGTCGCAGCTGCAGCTGTCGATCAACGGCGGCTTTGTCACGGCAGTCCACCAGGTCTGGGATGCCGGGAACCCGGCGCAACCGGTGCTGCAGCTCTCTTCACCGGCGCTCGCCTCTGCCGAAGAGACGTTCAGCGGCCCGGGTGTCCTCGGGCTGGCGCAGGGGATGGCCGGCGTCGAGTTCTACGACTCCTGCTCGCCGTTCGTCGACGGCTTCGAATCCGGCGACACTTCGGCCTGGAGCCTGCTCGTCCCCTGAGGCGGCGGGCCGCCGCGCCGGTGCGGCCGCAGGATCGGCGGCACCTGGTCGGGGTCGGAGAGGCGCGTTCGTTCGAGCCGCTCGATCTCGCCCCGCTCGGCCATCGGCACGAACACCGCCGAAACGGCGCTCCACAGCGCGTCGGCGAGCTGCTTGCGGTCGGCGCCGAGCAACGGCTCGGCGCCGAAGGTGAGCGTCGCCTCGACGTGCGACAGGCGCAGCAGCTGCCAGAGGTGCGGCACCAGCGGCATCTCCCCCCACCAGGTGACGGCGAGGTGGGTCGGCGGAGCGCCGGCTGGAGCCCGATAGTGCAGTGCCGCCCAGTGCACCGGGTGCGCCATGCGCACCGGCAGCTCGAGCAGCGGCGAGCGGAACGGCATCAGGCGATCGCCGGCGCCCGAGGTCCCCTCGGGGAAGATCACCACTCCCTGGTGCGCCGCCAGGGTCGCCTCGATGCGCGCGATCACCTCCGGAAGCCGCCGCTTCGCCTTGCGGTCGACGAAGATCGTCTCCACCGAGCGGCTGATGGCGCCGAACAGCGGCCATTGGTCGATCTCCGCCTTGGCGACGAAGACGCAGGGCACGGCGGTGCCGAGCACCAGGATGTCGAGGTAGGAGACGTGGTTGGAGACGAGGACGAACGGAGGGCGCGGCGGCGTCCCGATGGTGCGCGTCCGCACGCCGAAGATCCGGCACAGCGCCCGGCTCCAGAAGCGGTAGGCCCAGCCGCGCAGGCGCGAGCGGCGGCGCGGCCAGGGAGCGAGCAGCAGCGAGCCGCCGAGCGCCACCAGCCAGGCGAACAACGTGACCGGCGCGGCGAGCAGCAACCGGACGGCGGCGCGCAGCGCGCTCATCGGGCGGCGGCGAAGCGGCGCAGCGCCAGGGTCAGGGTGCGTGCCCCGTCCGGATGGCTGGCGGCCACCGGCGCGAAGGCGCGCAGCGTCCGCTCGGCGGCGGCGCGATACGCCGGATCGCCGGTCGCTTCGTGCAGCTCGAGCGCGTTGAGCGCTGCCACCGCGTTGGCCGCCGGCAGCGCCCCGTCGAAGATCTCGCGGCCGCGAAAACGCAGCTCGGCCGACTCGCCGGCGTTGAAGTACCCCCCTTCGGGCGCCGCCAGACGGCGCTCCTGTTCGGCGGCGAGCTCGCGCGCCGCGGCGAGCCAGCGCGCCTCCCCGTCGGCGCGATGGAGCCGCAGCAGACCGCGGATCAGGAAGGCGTAGTCGGCGAGAAAGGCGCCCACGCGGCCGCTGCCGCCGCGCCAGGCGTGCAGCAGCGTGCCGTCGTCGGCGCGCTGCTGCACGCCTGGCGCGGCGGCGCCGGCCGCGTGCGCGCCTTCCTCGCCGACTACGCCTTCCTGATCCGCGGCCTGCTGCGGCTCCATCGCGCCACCGGGGAGGCGCGCTGGCTGATGGCGGCGCGCGAACTCGCCGGCGAGCAGGAGCGCCGTCTGGCGGCCCCTGAGGGCGGGTACTTCAACGCCGGCGAGTCGGCCGAGCTGCGCTTTCGCGGCCGTG
>JAIOJQ010000064.1 GCA_019911865.1 Thermoanaerobaculia bacterium | reverse complement strand
GTGCCAGCGCGGCAGGCGGCGGCGGTGGGCGCCGAAGATGCGGCTTTCGCCCGGCTCGCGGGAGTGCACCTCGTCGGCCGGCGAGCCGAGCTGGGTGGCGAGCGACGCCGCGTCGGGGAGTCGGGAGTCCTGCCAGGCGTCGGCCAGGTGGGCGAACTGGGCGACCAGCGCCGGCGCCAGCACGGCTTCGGCGTGGCGGCGGGCGATCACCACGTGATCGGCGACCTCGGTCACGCTGAGCGGCGTCCAGGCCGGCAGGCCGGCGCGGACCGCGGTCCATGCGTCTTCCAGGGTACCGCCGAGCTGGTGGACGACGAGCGGCGCGTGGCTCTCGGCGGCGCTCCTCAGCAGGGGGGCGCCGGCGAGGACCTCGTCGCCGGTGAGAAAGACGGCGCAGCGTTCGCCACCGGACTCGCCGCGGCGCTCGCCGTCGAGGCGGCGCGGACGGGCGGCTGGCGAGCAGGCGTCGGGCGGTGCGGCGGGCGGCGTCGACGAGGTCAGACATGGGCTCGCTCCACCGGCGCGCGATCCTCGGCGTACTGCTCACCGACCACCCAGCGGATGGCGCCGGTCGGGCAGCGGAAGGTGGCGCGCGGGTCGGGGATCGCGGACGATCCCGGGATCAGCTCGGGCAGGTTGTCGTGCATGCGCAGCAGGCCGGGCGCGTCGGCGACGCAGCGCTCGCAGGCGTCGCAGGCGGCGGAGCAGATTCGCCGCGCTGCCTCGGCGGCGAGCGGCGCGCGGCACTGGACGAGCAGGTGCTGCGTCACCGGCAGCAGGTCGATGAGATCGCGCGGGCAGGCCTCGACGCAGTCGCCGCAGGCGGTGCACCGGTCGACGTTCACCACCGGCAGCCGGAAGGCGTTCATCTCCATCGCGTCGAAGGTGCACGAGCGCACGCAGTCGGCCAGGCCGAGACACCCCCACGAACACTCGAGTCCGCCGCCGCCGACCAGGTGGGCGGCGCGGCAGCTCTCGAAGCCTTCGTAGCTGGCCAGCTGGCGGGCGCGGCCGAGTCCGCCGCCGCAGTGGACGCGCGCCACCCGCTTGTCGGCGGCGCCGACGTCGACGCCGAGCAGGTCGGCGATGGCGGTGAGGCCGGCCGGGGCGGAGACGGTGCAGCGCGACGGCTTCTCGTCGCCGGCGACGATCCGCTCGGCGAGGCCGCGGCAGCCGGGCTGGCCGCAGGCGCCGCAGTTGGTGCCGGGCAGCAGGTGCTCGACGGCGTCGATGCGCGGATCCTCCTCGACCCGCAGGTGGCGATCGGCGAGCGCCAGCACGAGGCCGCAGAGCAGCCCGAGGCCGGCCAGGATGCCGATGGCGAGGAGGATGCCGCTCACGTCGTGGCGCCCGGGCTCACCGCGCCGCGAGGGCCGCGGCCCGTTCGAGAGTCGCCGCCAGCCCCGCTTCGTCGGGGTTCCACGGCGTGCCCGGATGGATGATCTTCGCCGTGCAGACCTCGGCCACCGCGACGATGTCGCGGAACGAGGCGCCGCGCGGGTCACGCACGTACGCCTGCTTGTTGGCGTTGTAGGCGAAGACCGACGGCAGGCGGCGCGTGCATTCGTCGCAGCTGGTGCACAGGGCGGTATCGACCCACGCTTCTTCGACCTCCGGTGCGGCGGCCTCCGGAGCGGCGGCCGGCGCACCGGAGGTCGAAGAAGCGTGGGTC
>JAIOJQ010000063.1 GCA_019911865.1 Thermoanaerobaculia bacterium | reverse complement strand
GCCGCGCCGCCCGAGGTCGCCACGGCGAGCACCGACTGGCCGATGCCGAGGCGGTCGCCGTCGGTGAGGCGCTGGCGGCGGGTGATCGCCCGGCCGTTGAGCCAGGTGCCACCCCGCGAGCCGAGGTCCTCGATCCACCAGCCGTCGACGGCCTGTTCGAGCCGTGCGTGGCGGCGCGAGACCGCGCGGTCCTCGATCACCAGGTCGCACTCTTCGGCGCGGCCGACCACCGCCTCGCCGCCGGCCAGCTCGACCGTGCGCGCGCCGGTGGCGTCGCTCCACGCGAGAGCGAGCCGGATCACTGCCGCTCCCCGGCGAGCGCGCGCGCGATGGCCGGCGAGAGCGGCGGCTCGAGCACGCCGCGCTCGGTGATCAGGGCGGTGACCAGGCCGGCGGGCGTGACGTCGAAGGCGGGGTTGAAGGCGAGCGTGCCGGCCGGGGCGATGGGGGCGCCGGCGACGTGCGTGATCTCGCCGCCGGCGCGCTCCTCGAGCGGTATCGCGGCACCGTCGGCGAGGCGGGCGTCGAAGGTCGACAGCGGCGCCGCGACGTAGAAAGGGACACCGTGGCGCTCGGCCAGCACCGCCACCGCGTAAGTGCCGATCTTGTTGGCGACGTCGCCCCTGACGGTGATGCGGTCGGCGCCGACGACCACCGCGTCGACGAGGCCGCGGCTCATCAGCGCGCCCACCATGGAGTCGGTGATCAGCCGGTGCGGAATGCCGAGGTGGCCGAGCTCCCAGGCGGTGAGGCGCGCCCCCTGCAGCAGCGGTCGCGTCTCGTCGACCCAGACCTCGGCGACGCTGCCGCGCCGGAACGCCTCGGCGATGACGCCGAGCGCCGTGCCGATGCCGCCGGTGGCGAGCGCCCCGGCATTGCAGTGGGTAAGCACCCGCGGCCGGCCGGCGAGCCGCGGCGCGCCGTGCGCCGCCATGGCGCGGTTGCGCGCGACGTCGTCCTCGTGCAGCTCGCGCGCCCAGGCGAGCAGGCGCTCCCGGCGCTCGCCCGGAGGCAGCTCGACGAAGGAGGCAAGAGCCCGCTGCCCGGCTTCGAGTGCCCAGCGCAGGTTGACCGCGGTCGGTCGCGTCGCCAGCAGGCGGGCGGCGGCGGCCGCCACGGTCGCCGCCGGGTCGCCGTCGCTTGGCTCGTCGAGCGCCACCACCAGGCCGTAGGCGGCGGCGATGCCGATCGCCGGGGCGCCGCGCACGGCGAGGCGGACGATCGCCTCGGCGAGCTCAGCCACCGTGCCGATGCGCAGCCAGACTTCTTCGTGCGGCAGGCGGGTCTGGTCGAGCAGCTCGAGCCCCGCGCGCCAGCGCAGCGGTGTGATCGGGGGCGCGGCGGAAACGGCGTTCACGCCCGGAATCCTACCGCCGCGCTGCTAGACTGGCGGCCCGGATCCGACCGGAGCGCGCCCCACGGGGCGGCGCCCGTTGTCCCTGCCGCAGGAAGGAGTCATCACGTGAAGGGCGACTGGAAGTCCCGAGGTTTCTCCACCCGCGCCATCCATGCCGGCCAGCAGCCCGACCCGACCACCGGCGCGGTTACGGTGCCGATCTACGCCACCTCGACTTACGTCCTGGACGAGCTCGGCCGCCACAAGGGGTTCGAGTACGCGCGGGTGCAGAACCCCACCCGCTTCGCGCTCGAAGCCAACGTCGCGGCGCTCGAGGGGGGGGCGAGCGGCCACGCCTTCGCCTCCGGCATGGCGGCCATCGCCACCCTGATGACCCTGGTGCGCACCGGCGAGCACGTCGTCTTCTCGCGCAACGTCTACGGCGGCACCTACCGCTTCATGACCCAGGTGCTGTCGCGCTACGGAGTCGAGTCGAGCTGGGTCGATTCGACCGATCTGGCCAACGTCCGTTCCGCGCTGCGGCCGACGACACGGCTGATCTACGTCGAGACGCCGACCAATCCGATGATGGAAGTCACCGACATCGCCGGCGCGGCCGAGCTCGCGCACGCGCACGGCGCGCTGCTGGCGGTCGACAACACCTTCATGTCGCCGTATTTCCAGCGGCCGCTCGAGCTGGGGGCGGACGTCGTCGTGCACTCGACCACCAAGTTCCTCAACGGTCACTCCGACTCGATCGGCGGCGTTCTGGTGGCCAGGAGCGCCGAGCAGGGGGAGTGGTTCTCCTTCGTGCAGAAATCGGAGGGCGCGATCGCCTCGCCGTTCGATTCCTTCCTCATTCTGCGCGGCATCAAGACCCTCGGCGTGCGCATGGAGCGCCACGAAGCGAACGGCCGCGCCCTCGCCGCCCACCTCGCCAGCCAGCCCAAGGTACGCAAGGTCTTCTATCCCGGGCTCGCCGATCACCCCGGCCACGCGGTGCAGCAGCGCCAGGCCTCCGGGTTCGGCGCCCTGATCACCTTCGACCTCGGCGACTTCGCGGCGGCCAAGCGCTGGCTCGACCGGGTCGAGGTGATGTCGCTCGCCGAGAGCCTGGGCGGGGTCGAGACGCTGACCTCCCACCCGGCCTCGATGACCCACGCTTCGGTCCCCCCCGACAAGCGGGCCGAACTCGGCATCACTGACGGGCTGGTCCGGATCTCGGCCGGCATCGAGGATCTCGCCGACCTGCTCGCCGACGTCGACCAGGCGCTCGCCGCGGTGTGACGCCGCGGCGGAAATTGCCTCTGACTGAATTGTTTCAGTAGTTGGTTTCGTCGAGCGGGACGAGGGGCTCTTCGAGCTCGTCTTCGGCGTCGGCGCAGGTGCCCTGCGACTTGTCGAGCGCGCCGGCGAGCCAGGCGAGGAAGCCGGGCTCGCCGCGCTCGGCCCGGAAGGCGAGGATCTCGGGCAGCTCGTAGCTGTGCAGCTCGCGGATCTTCGCCTCGACCTGCGGGTATTCGTCCTCTCCGGTCTTGATGATCAGCAGGTACTCGCCGTCGCGGCAGACCTTGCCCTGCCAGCGGTAGACCGACTTGAGTCCGGGGACGATGTTGACGCAGGCGGCGTGCCGGCGGCAGACCAGCTCGCGCGCGATCTCGTTGGCCTGCTCTTCGGTGCCGACGGTGGTGATGACGACCAGCGCGCTCACGGCGAGAGAGGCTACGCCCCGCCCGTCGCGGAGTCAATCCGCGCTCAGCGCCAGAGTTCGCGGCGCGGGTCGTAGACGAGGACGCGGGTGCGCGCGGTGGCGTTGGTCACCCGCGTCGCGGCGAGGCGGCTGCGTCCGTCGGTCACGTAGACCGTTCCCGGGGTCGATCCGCCGAGCGGTCCGAAGGAGGCGATATCGGAGCGGTTGAATCGGATCGGGTCGTCGAGCCGGTCGAGCCGGCGGCGGGGGTCGCCGGGGTCTCGCGGCGCCGGTCCCGGAGGGAAACCGAGCCGCACCTGGCGACCGAAGTGGGCGAGGGAGCGGGCGGGGGCCACCCGCGGATCGACCCCGGAAAGTATGTCGTCACTGCGAACGCCGTCACCGTCGCCGTCCCGGTAGAGGGTCCAGCTCACCGCGCCGACCGCGTCGGTGCGGAACTTGACCCCCACGTGAACGGCGTGGGTCACGGCGTGAGCCCGCGCCAGGCGCAGCGCCGATCCGACTTCGGCGGCAGCGAGGCGGACCTCGCGGCCTGCGGCGAGCTCGAGCAGCGGCGGCAGCGCGATTCCCAGCACGAGCATCGCGACGGCGACGGTGATCAGCAGCTCGACGAGCGTGAAGCCGGATGCGGCGCGGCGCATGGCACGGGTCTCCCGACGATTTCCGGCTCAGCCCCTGGGGGCCGACTCGGCGGTGCGCGCCGCGCGCGGCGAGGGGACGCTCTGCTTGAGCGTCGTCGCGCCCGAAGTCGCGACGTACGGCTTGAGCCGCTCGAGGCTCTTCTCGCCGATGCCGCGCACCAGCATCAGGTCGTCGGCCGACTTGAAGGCGCCGTTCTCCTCGCGGTGCGCGACGATGCGCTGCGCCACGGCAGTGCCGACGCCGGGCAGCAGTTCGAGCTCGGCCGGCGAGGCGGTGTTGATGTTGACCACCCCCGCGGGGGCGTCGGCCGCGAGGGCCGGAACGGCGGCGAGGGTGAGGGCGCCCACCAGGGCGAGAACGGCGAGGCGGGTCAGGCGGAGGTTTCGACGCATGGCTTGCTCCTTGTCGCTGCGGCCGCCGGGCCCTCGGCCCGGCGTGCGGTTTCGTGCGGGTGCCGGTCGCGCCGGCTCCCCGGTCCTGCGCCGGCCGCGCACGGCGCGGCCGGTTCCTGCGGTCCTGTCCGGACGTGGCGTTCCTGCGTTCGGGTCGTCGCTGTCTCGGGCCGCCTCCTCGTCTCCCGGGTGCGGGGTGAATTCCCCGCGCCCCAGGGACAGAGCGAATCGCCTGCCAGGTTGCGGCAGAGGACGCAAATGCTGTGAAAGAAGGGCTTATCACCAGGTGACGGGACCGGCAAGGAGGCGATCCGCGTCCACCGGAGTTGCGCCCCGCTGACCGACGGACCGCCGCCGGGCGCCGCAGCGCCCGCCCCGGCGTGGCCCCGGGCGCCCGTCAAGCCGCCTTTCCCGCCGCCGCTCCGCTTGTCGCCCGCGGCCGGGCGGTCGCCGATCCCGCGGCGGATCCGCTAAGCTCGCCCGTCCATGACCGCTGATCCCGCGCCGCGATCGACCTTTCGCGAGTACCTCGAGGCCCTGCTCATCGCCGGGCTCTTTCTCGGCTTCACCAACACCTTCGTGGTGAAGACCTTCTTCATCCCGAGCGGCTCGATGGAGGAGACGCTGCTGGTGGGCGACCACCTGTTCGTCAACCGGTTCATCTTCGGCGCCGCGCCGACCGCCGTCGAGCGGACGGTGCTGCCGTTGCGCCAGCCGCGGCGCGGCGACATCGTCGTCTTCCGCTCGCCGGAGCGGCCGACGATCGACCTGGTCAAGCGGCTGGTCGGGCTGCCCGGCGACACCATCCGCAGCGTCGGCAAGCAGCTCTACGTCAACGGCGAGCGGCTCGACGAGTCCGGCTACGTGGTGCACAAGGACTCGCGCACCTTTCCCAACGCCCCGTTCCTCGACCAGCAGCACCGGCTGCGCGACAATTTCGGCCCGATCACCGTGCCCCCCGGCGAGTACTTCTGCATGGGCGACAATCGCGACCAGTCGAACGACTCGCGCTACTGGGGGACGGTGCCGGCCCGCTATCTCAAGGGGCGCGCCTCGCTCATCTACTGGTCGTTCGGCGGCGGCACCTCGGACGGCAACTGGCGGGGCTGGGGGGCGAAGCTCGCCGAGCTGGCGCGCACGGTGGCCGGCTTCGTCACCGAGACGCGGTGGTCCCGCACTCTCCACCTGCCGCGCTGAGGCGCCCCGAGGGCGCCACCGGCCTGCTGCGCGCCGTGCTGGTGGCCGTTCTGCTCGCCCTCCACGTGCGCGGCTTCGTCTGCGAGCTGCGGGTCATCCGCACCTCTTCGATGACCCCGGCGCTGCTGCCGGGCGACCGCATCCTCGTCGACCGGATGATCTTCGCCCGCGGCCTGCCGCGCGCCGCCGTGGCGCTGCTGCCGGTGCGCGAGGTCGCCCGTGGCGACGTCGTGCTGGCGCGCTCGCCCGAAGACGGCCGCACGCCGCTGGTCAAGCGCTGCGTCGCGGTCAGCGGGGACCGGACCGCCCGCGGCCGCCCGGTTCCGCCGGGCGCGCTCTGGCTGCTCGGTGACCACCGCGCCGTCTCGCGCGACTCGCGCGACTTCGGAGCAGTCGAACGGCGGGCGGTGGTCGGCCGCGCCGTCGCAGTGCTCGCCTCGCGCGCCCCCGGGGCCGGGCTGCGCCCCTGGCGCGGCTGGCGTCTGTCGCGCCTCCTCCGGCCGGTGCGCTAGACTCGGCGCCGCTTCATTCTCGAACGCAAGGAGTCGCCATGAGCCGCAGGCGTGGACAGGCCGGGGACGGGAAGCTGGGATGCATCCTCTGGACCTTCCTGGTGGGCGTTGCCGCGTTGGTCGCCATCAAGATGGTGCCGGTCAAGATCAACAGCTCCGAGCTCTACGACTACATGATCGAGCAGGCGAAGTTCGCCGCCCGGCAGTCGCCCGAGGGGATCGAGCGCGGCATTCTGCGCAAGGCGGCCGACCTCAAGCTGCCGCTCGACCCGAAGTACGTCAACGTCGAGCGCTATGGCGACAACATCCGGATGCGGGCCCAGTTCACCGTGCCGGTCGAGTTCCCCGGCTACACCTACAACTGGGAGTTCGACTTCCAGGTCGACCGGCCGATCTACATCTTCTAGTCGCAGGGGCGCCGCAGCGGCGCTTCAGGCGAGCTCGCGGGCGAGTTCGGCGAGCGCCGCCTGCGGGTCGGCGGCGCGGGTGAGCGGCCGGCCGATGACCAGCAGATCGGCGCCAGCGGCTCGCGCCGCCGCCGGGGTCGCGACGCGCTTCTGATCGCCCGCCTCGGCGCCCGCCGGGCGAATGCCGGGAGTCACCAGCAGG
>JAIOJQ010000062.1 GCA_019911865.1 Thermoanaerobaculia bacterium | reverse complement strand
GATCCGACCGCTCGTCGCCGCCCTGCTCGTCGCGCTGCTCGCCGCCGGGGGCACGGCAGGCGGCGAGCAGCGCGACGAGCAGGGCGGCGACGAGCGGTCGGATCAGCGGACGCAAGGCAGCGCCGGATGGTAGCGCAGGCTACGCCGCGTAGACTTGCGACCCTGATGCCGCTAGCCGCGATGCCGCCTCCGGCCGCCACCGTCGTCGTCTGCACCCGCAATCGGTCTCGGGCGCTCGAGGACGCCTGCCGGGCCGTGCTCGGCCTGCCGGCACCGTTCGACTGGGAGCTGCTGCTGGTCGACAACGCTTCGACCGACGACACGCTGGAGGTGGCGCGCGAGCTGGCGGCCGGGGATCGACGGGTGCGGGTGGCGGTCGAGCCGGTGCTCGGACTCTCGGCGGCCCGCAACCTCGGCGTGCGCCTGGCGCGGGGCGGGCTGGTCGTCTTCCTCGACGACGACGCGCAGCCGCAGCCCGGCTGGTTCGACGCCTGGGAGACGGCGTTCGTCGATCCGCAGGTCGCTGCCGCTGGCGGGCCGGTGGACCCCGACTGGGCCGGTGCCCTGCCGGAGTGGGTGGGGCCGGAGTTCCTCCCCTACCTGAGTGTCTGGGACCGCGGGCCGGAGCCGCACGACCTCGTCTACAACGAGCTGCCGCGCGGCGCCAACATGGCCTTCCGCCGCGAGGTCTTCGGCCGCTATGGCGACTTCGACCACCGCCTCGGGCGCCGCGGCCGATCCCTGCGTTCGTGCGAGGAGATCGAGCTCTGCCTGCGACTCGAGCGGGGCGGCGAGCGGATCCGCTACGCGCCGGGGGCGCGGGTCCGCCACCGGGTCGAGACCGGCCGCCTCACCCCGGCCTGGATGCTGGCGCGCTTTGCCGCGCAGGGCTTTTCCGAGGCCATCGTCGACTGGAAGCACGGCGGTCCCCGGGCCCTGGTGGCCGGCAACCGGCGCCTGGCGGCGGCCACCGCGCATCACGCCGGGAGAGCGGGGGAGGGTTCCCTCTTCGTCGCCTGCCACGCCGCGGCGCACCGCGCTTACCGCCGGGGCGGGCTCTATGCCGCGGTGGCCGTCGCCCGCTGGGCGCCGCGAGGGCAGAATCTCAGCGCCAGCCGCTGAGATTTTCCCCGATCGCTTGACTCGGGCGGCGGTTTCGACCACAATTGGCACTCGCAGCCGGTGACTGCTGACAGCGCCGGCCCCGTCGGGGCCCCGCGTCCCGGCCGGAGAGATCGGTTCACCGACACCGTTCATCAGAAGGAGAGAGAGCCGTGAAGATTCGTCCGTTGCACGACCGCGTGGTGGTCAAGCGTCTCGAACAGAAGGAGCAGGTCCGCGGCGGGATCATCATTCCCGACACCGCCAAGGAGAAGCCGCAGGAGGCCGAGGTCGTCGCCGTCGGCCCGGGCAAATTCAACGACGACGGCAAGCGCGCGCCGATGGACGTCAAGGCGGGCGATCGGATCCTGATCGGCAAGTACTCGGGCTCCGAGATCAAGATCGACGAGAACGAGTACGTCATCCTGCGCGAGGACGAAATCCTCGCCGTGCTCGAGAACTGAACCTTTTTTCGGAACGACTGAGAGGAATCGAACGATGCCCGCCAAGTTCATCATCTACTCCGAGGAGGCGCGTGGCGCCATCCTCAAGGGAGTCAACAAGCTGGCCGACGCGGTCAAGGTGACCCTCGGCCCCAAGGGTCGCAACGTCGTCATCGAGAAGAAGTTCGGCTCGCCGACGATCACCAAGGACGGCGTCACCGTCGCCAAGGAGATCGAGCTCGCCGACCCGCTCGAGAACATGGGCGCGCAGATGGTCCGCGAGGTCGCCTCGAAGACCTCCGACGTCGCCGGTGACGGCACCACCACCGCCACCGTTCTCGCCCAGGCGATCTATCGCGAGGGCGCCAAGAACGTCACCGCCGGCGCCAACCCGATGGAGCTCAAGCGCGGCATCGACCTCGCGGTCAAGGCCGTCGTCGAGCACATCGACAAGATCGCCAAGCCGGTCGAAGGCACCGAGATCGCCCACGTCGGCACCATCTCGGCCAACAACGATCAGGAGATCGGCCAGATCATCGCCGAGGCGATGGAGAAGGTCGGCAAGGACGGCGTGATCACGGTCGAGGAGGCCAAGGGCCTCGAGACCACGCTCGAGGTCGTCGAGGGCATGCAGTTCGACCGCGGCTACCTGTCGCCCTACTTCGTCACCGACGCCGAGCGCATGGAGACGGTGATCGAGAACGTCAAGATCCTCCTCTACGAGAAGAAGATCTCGTCGATGAAGGACCTCCTGCCGATCCTCGAGCAGGTCGCCCGCCAGGGCCGCCCGCTGCTGATCGTCGCCGAGGACGTCGAGGGCGAAGCGCTCGCCACGCTGGTGGTCAACAAGCTGCGCGGCACGCTGCAGGTCTCGGCAGTCAAGGCCCCGGGCTTCGGCGACCGTCGCAAGGCGATGCTCGAGGACATCGGCATCCTGACCGGCGGCAAGCTGATCTCCGAGGACCTCGGCATCAAGCTCGAGAACGTCAAGTGGGAGGATCTCGGCGAGGCCAAGAAGGTCGTCATCACCAAGGACGACACCACCGTGGTCACCGACACCGACGACAAGAAGCGCCGCGAGGCGATCGCCGGACGGGTCAAGCAGATCCGGGCGCAGATCGAGGAGACCACCTCGGACTACGACCGCGAGAAGCTGCAGGAGCGGCTCGCCAAGCTGGTCGGTGGCGTGGCGGTGATCAAGGTGGGCGCCGCGACCGAGACCGAGATGAAGGAGAAGAAGGCCCGCGTCGAGGACGCCATGCACGCCACCAAGGCGGCGGTCGAGGAGGGCATCGTCGCCGGAGGCGGCGTGGCGCTCATCCGCGCCATCGACGTCGTCGACAAGATCAAGGCCGAAGGCGACATCGCGGTCGGCATCAGGATCGTCCGCCGGGCGCTCGAGGAGCCGTCGCGCCAGATCGCCCAGAACGCGGGCGAGGAGGGCTCGGTGGTGGTCCGCCAGCTGGTGACGGAGAAGGGCAACATCGGCTTCAACGCCGCCAACGGCAAGTTCGAGGATCTGGTCAAGGCGGGCGTCATCGATCCGGCCAAGGTCACCAAGTCGGCGTTGCTCAACGCCGCGTCGATCGCCGGCCTCATGCTCACCACCGAGGCGATGATCGGCGAGATCAAGGAGAAGGACAAGGCCCCCTCGATGCCCGGTGGCCCGGGCGGCATGGGCGGCATGTACTGACGCCTTGTCGGCGCGGCGCCTGCCGCGTCGGGCATTCCATCGGGGCCGGCGAGGCGACTCGCCGGCCCCTTCGTTTTCGGTGCCGGCCCGCTTCCGGCACATGATGCCGGAGTCGTGAGCGTGCCTCCCGCAGGCCCGGAACCGGAAGCGCCGCGCCGCGCCGGTTCGCGCGCCGGGCCGCTCGCGCTGCACGGCGGCGTGACCCTGCTCTGGCTTCTGGCCTGGTACGTCGCGCGGGTCCAGGAGTACGCGCCGCACGCCAGTCTCTGGTTTCCGCCTGCCGGGGTGACTTTCGCCGCCGGACTCGTCCTCGGCTGGCGCGGTCTCCCCGGCGTGCTCCTGGCGGCGACCCTCGCCACGCTGACACTCGCCGACGGCGCGCCGGCGGCCTCCCCGGGTACGCTGCTCCCCGCCGGGCTCGCCTTCGGGCTGGCCCACGGTCTCTCCTACATCGCCGGCGCGCGGCTGCTCCTGCACCTCGGGCGCGTGCGACCGACGCCGCGCTTCGTCAGTCTCCTGCTGGTGATCGCGCCGCTCGCCGCCCTGCTCGCTTCGGTGAGCGGACTGATGGTCCTCGTCGCCTTCGGGCTCATCGAGTCGCTCGCCCTCGCCGGCGACCTCGTGGTGCCGTTCTGGATCGGCGATCTGGTCGGCGCGGTAGCCGTCGGCCCGTTCTGCGCCCTTCTCCTCGGCGCCGCTCAAAGCCGCCTCGGACTGGAGCCTGCGGAGCTGTTCACGGCGCACCGTCAGGTGGTGCCCGCCGCCAGCGGCCGCGGTCCGCTGGCGCTCAAGCTGGGGCTCTGCGTGCTCCCCGCGATGGGCGCCGCGGCGCTCGTCCGGCTGTGGCCCGAGCAGGCCTATCCGGCCTCCTTCCTCGTCTTCTTCGGCATCGTGCCGCTGATGTGGGTCGCCCATACCGAGGGTGCGCTGCGCACCTACGTCGCGACCGCGGCCCTGAGCACCGCCATCGCCGGACTGGGGTCCCTCCTCGGGCCCGGTCAGCACGGGCTGACCTTCCAGTTCGCGATGATCATCCTCGCCGGCAGCGCCTATTTCGGCATCACCGTGCCGGCGCTCTATGCCGACAATCGCGCCCTTCGTCTGCGCCTGACCACCGATTCGCTCACCGGCGCGGCGACGCGCGCTTTCCTGCTCGAGACCGCGGAGCGGGAGGTCGAGCGGGCGCGGCGCTTCGGCACCCCGGTCTCTCTGGTCGTCTTCGACCTCGATCACTTCAAACGGGTCAACGACGAGCTCGGTCACGCCTTCGGCGACGCGGCGCTGGTCGAGCTCGCCCGGCGAACGCGGGGCGAGCTGCGGGCCTCGGACCTGCTGGCGCGGCCCGGGGGCGAGGAGTTCGTCGCGCTGCTGCCGATGACCGGCCTCGCGGCGGCGGTCGAGATCGCCGGGCGCCTGGCCGGTGTCCTGCGGTCCGTTCCGGTGTCGCGCAGCGGCGACCAGCGCACCGTGACCGCCAGCTTCGGCGTCACCGAGATCGAAGTCGCCCGCCAGGAGTCGTTCGAGGCCGCGTTCGAACGTGCCGACCGGGCGCTCTACGAGGCCAAGGCGGCCGGCCGCGACCGCGTTCGCGTGGCGCCGGCGCCGGACTGACCGGCCCTGCCGGGCGGCGGCGCGAAGGTCACTTCCCGGCACTTCCCTGCCCACCCGCCGGCGCGGCACGGGGGTCCCGCGGCCGGGCGTATCCTGAACGGCGAGAGATCCGCGGGCATCGGCACCCGGCCGAGTGCCCCGGACCCGGACGAACGTCGAGGGGGCGAGGGGCTCCCTCGCCAGCGACCCGGCCCGCCGATCGGACACGGTGTCGCCTTCCGGGCGCAGCCGCCGCCGACGCGCCCCTTCCCGTCCTCGCGCCGCCGGCAGGGAAGGAGAAGCGACGATGACGATGAACCGCTCGCGGCTCGAAGCGCTGGCCCGCATCGAGGCGTTTCCCTGCGTGACGATGATGTTTCCCGCCGTGGGGGGCGGCGTGCCGGTGCCGCAGGATCCGGTGCGGCTGCGCAATGCCCTGCGAGCCGCCCGCGAGCAGCTGACGGCTGCCGCTGTTTCCGAGGAAGCGGCGAAGGAGCTCCTGGCGCCGCTGGCGGCGCTGCTCGACGACGCCGGTTTCTGGGCGGCGCCGGCGGGCGGCGTGGCGCTCTGGGCGGCACCCGGATTCGTCCACAAGGAGCGGGTCGATTTCGCCCTGCCCGAGCTGGTGCACGTCGGACCGCATTTCGTCCTCCGGCCGTTGCTGCCAGCACTCGACCGGCCCGGCGTCTTCTACGTCCTGGCGCTCAGCCGCAACCGGGTGCGCCTGCTCGAGAGCGGACCGCACGGAGTGCACCGGCCGCCGATCGCCGGCCTGCCGGAGAGTTTCGAAGCGGCGATGGGGGAGCTCCAGTACGACTCCGCGGTCACCCTCCACTCGAGCAGTCCGTCGGCGCTCGGCCGGCGATCGGCGATCTTCCACGGCCACGGCGACAACGACGAGGAGCGGCTCGACACCGATCTCGAGACCTTCTTCCGCCGGGTAGCCGAGCCGCTCGAGACGGGGCTGCCCGTCCCCGAGGCGCCGGTGGTGCTGGCGGCGGTCGCCGAGTACGCGCCGATGTTCCGTCGCGCCGCGCGGCGCCTGAACCTGGTCGCCGAGCCGCTGCCGGGCAATCCCGACGTCGTCGCCGACGCCGATCTGGCCGCCGCGGCGCGCCAGCGGGTCGAGGAGCTGCAGGGCCGGCAGGTCGAGGCGGAGCTCGCGAGGTGGGCCGAGCTGCATTCGAGCGGCCGATCGATCGACGAGCTCGAGCCGATCTTCCGCGCCGCCGACGAAGGGCGGGTCGAGGCCCTGTTCGTCGCGCGGGAGGCGGAGCGCTGGGGGAGCTGGGAGCCGGACGTGCGCCGCCTTGCGGTGCACGCACGACGCGAGGAAGGCGACGAGGATCTGCTCGATCGCGCCGTGGCGCGCACCCTCGCCCAGGGCGGCGATGCCCACGAGCTGCCGCTGTCGCGCATGCCGGAGGGCCGGATCGCGGCGGCGATCCTGCGCTACGCCGCGCCGGCCTGAACCGCGGTGGAGCACGCCGGCCGGAGGCCGTCAGAGGCTCGGGCCGGCGCGCCGTGCCGCAGAGGAGTGGGAGATGAGTCGATTCGTGGAGGGAAGCGGGAAGCACCCGGTCGCCCTGGCGATCGTCCTCGCACTCGCCGGCGCGGCCGGCGCCGCGGCGGCGGAGTGGACACTCAACGTCTATCTGCAGGAGGCCTTTCCGAAGCAGACGCGGACCAACGCCCAGATCGCCGAGATCAACGGCATGTTCGGCACCGACTTCGAGGACTGGGACGACATCCACAACCTGAGCCTCGGCGCGCAGCTCCTGCGCGACGTCTCGCCGCGCTGGCGGGTGGGCCTCGAGGCCGACTGGAGCCGGGGGTCGATCAGCGGCAGCGCCGAGATCGAGACCGAGGCCGGCCCGGCGCGCCTCGAGTTCGAGCAGCGCTACTCGACTTTCGCGGACCTGCTCGCCGCCGCCCACTGGCGGCCGTGCCGCGACTGCCGGCGCGTCGAGCCGTTCGTGCTGCTCGGCGCGGGGGTGGCGTGGGAGGAGGACCGCACGACCCTGACCCTGCGCAACGAGTACCTCGACGAAGACCTGCGCGTCGACCACGACGGCTTCTATCCGGTCGCCACCGCGGGGATCGGCATCGACGTGCCGCTGTCGGCGCGGCGCCGGACCTTCCTCCAGTTCGGCACGGCGTACTTCTGGGGCCGCCTCGAGGACACCGTGCCGATGCGCGGCTCGCTGGCGCCGGCGGCCGAGGTCGTCGCCGACACCGACTCGACGGGGCCGAACTACTGGATCGGAGTCGCCTGGCGCTTCGGCGGCCGGCGGTGACCCCGGGGACCGCCGGAGTCGACGTACGCGCCGTCGCCGGGCGGCGCGACCTGCGGCGGTTCCTTCGCCTGCCCTGGCGCATCTACGCCGGCAACCCCGCCTGGGTCCCGCCGCTCGAGTCGGAGCGACGGGCCTTCCTCGATCGCCGCCGCAACTCCTTCTTTCGGCATTCGGAAGCCGCGCTGTTTCTCGCCGAGCGCGACGGCGAGACGGTCGGGCGCATCGCCGCGATCGAGAATCGGCGGCACCTCGAGACCTACCACGACGGGACCGGGTTCTTCGGCCTCTTCGAGGCGATCGACGACGCGGAGGTGGCGCGGGCGCTGATCGACGCCGCGGCCGCCTGGGTGCGAGGGCGGGGCCTGGGGCGTCTGCGCGGGCCGATGAGCCTGACGATCAACGACGAATGCGGTCTGCTGCTCGACGCTTTCGAGTTGCCGCCGGTCTTCCTGATGCCCTACAACCCGCCGTACTACGCCCGGCTGCTCGAGGGGTGCGGCCTGCGCAAGGTCCAGGATCTCCACGCCTTTCGCATGGACGTCCCGGCGCAGGTGCCGTCCGACGTCGCGCGCGCGGCGGACGGCGCCGCACGGGACGGCGTGACGGTGCGCAAGGCCGACTTCGGCCGCCTCGCCGAGGAGCTCGGGCGGCTGCACGCGGTCCATTCGCAGGCCTGGGCGGCGAACTGGGGAGCCGTGCCGCTGACCGAGGAGGAGATCGCGGCGCTGGCGCACGAGCTGCTGCCCTGGGCCGATCGCGACCTGGTGCTGTTCGCCGAGCGACAGGGCAGGACGATCGGCGTCGCGGTGACGGTGCCCGACTTCAATCACGCCATCGCCGCGGCGCGCGGACGCCTGCTGCCCTTCGGCTGGCTGCGCGTGCTGCGGGCGCGGCGGAAGATCGACAGCGTGCGCGTCCTCATCCTCGGCGTCCTCGACGGACGCCGGCACCGGGGAGTCGACGCCGCGCTCTACGCGCGCACCATGGAGGAGGCCCGGCGCAAGGGCTACCGCTGGGGCGAAATGTCGTGGATCCTGGAGTCGAATCGCCCGATGCTCGCCGTGCTGGAGCGCTTCGGCGCGCAGCGCTACAAGACCTACCGCATCTACGATCTCGACCTGTGAACGGAGATCGCGACACCCGCGGCGCGACCACGGCGATGCTGGCGGCATACTGCGCCGGAGCGACGGCCCTGGTGCTCGTCGCCGGCCGGGGCAGCGGCCTGCCCGTCGGCGCGCTCGCTGGCCGGCACCTGCTGCTCGCCGCCCTCGCCCTCACCCTGGCGCGACTCGACCGCGGCGGCGCTGTCGGCGCCGTGCGCTGGTTCCACCGCTGGCTGCCGATGATGGCGCTCCCCTGGCTCTACTCGGCGGCCGGGCAGATGCGCCACCTCGTCGTTGCGACCGATCGCGACGCCAGGATCGCCGCGTGGGACGCCGCGCTCTTTCCGGGCGAGTGGTACCGCATCGGCGCGCGGCTGTCGCCCGCGGCCCTCGAGGCTGCCCACGCCGCCTACGCCAGCTACTACCTGCTGCTGTTCGTGCCGGCCCTGCTGGCGGAGCGGCGTCGGCCGCGGGCGGTCGAGGGCTACCTGTGGGCGATCACCGCCACGATGCTCGCCCACTACGCGCTGCACTTCGTGCTGCCGGTCGCCGGGCCGATGGCGCGGGAAGGGATCTCCGGCCGCGGCGTGCTTTTCGTGCCGCTGGTCGAGGCGGCTTACCGCTCGTTCGATCGGGGCGGCTTCGCCTTTCCCAGCACCCACGTCGCCGCCGCCGTGGTGGCCGCCGCTTTCGCGGCGCGTCGCCTGGCCTCGGCGCGCGGCCTCCTGTTCGCCCTCTGGGTCGCCGCCATCGCGGTTTCGACGGTCCTCTGCGGCTATCACTACCCGATCGACGTGCCGGCGGGTCTGCTTACCGGCGCGCTCGGCGGGTACGTCGGCGTGCGCCGGGCGAGGGAGCGAGAGGGGTGGCACCCGGCTTGCGTCGTGGGAAGGGAAAGTAGCACTGCCGGCGCCGCGGCAACTTCGGCGGCGCCGGATTCCGGAAGGAGGGGGACATGAAGCAGCGAATCCTGTGGAGCGGCATCGGTGCGGCGCTCGTCGTCAGCGGGCTGGCGTACGGAAGGCAACCGGCCCGTTCGTCGGAGCGCGGCTGGGAGCCGCGCGCCACGCTGGTCAGTGCGTGCGGGGACGTGCTCGAGCGACAGATCCGGTCCGAACACCCGCACACCGACAGGGTCGAGGTGACGGGCGGTAGCGTCTCGGACTGGGTCTGGTCGCGTGCCGAGAGTGCCGTGGCGGGCAGCGGCCGGATGCTGCGCGGCAAGACCTGGGACGAGTTCGACTTCGTCTGCCTGGTCGACGACCGATCGGGTCGCGTCACGGCGCTCGAGTGGAGCGGTCCGCTCAACGACGGCCAGCCGGTGCGCCCCGGCGTCGCGCGGCCGATGCGCCTGCTCTCGTCGCTGGCGCTCGAGGCGGCGCCGGCGCGCGCTTGCGCCGATGCGGTCGGTGCGGCGATCCGGCGTGATCATCCGCGCTCGGGCCAGATGCGCATCGAGACCGCTTCGCTGCGCCAGTGGCGCCGCTCCGGCGGGATCGGGGTGCGCGGCGAGGGCGTCTTTGCCGGCCGGCGCGGGCAGCCGCACCCCTTCGAGTTCGGCTGCGTCTGGAGCGAGCGCGGCGTCGTCGGCGAGGTCTTCTACGAGCTCCAGTAAGGGAGCCCGGGAAAATTCTGCAATCGGGTCGCGCGCTGCCGGGCTGGAGCGGCGGCCGAGACGCGGAAGCCCCGTGCGGGCGGTATTGCCCGCCGGGCATGCGGGTTGCTCCGGTTGTCGGGTGTCGGCAGGTTCCGGGGACCTCGCGGGAGGTTCCGGACGAACCCCGGGGCAGGTCGGCGATGGAATCCGACGACAACGAGACCGGAGAGGAGAGATGCCATGAAGAACGAGTTTCTGATCGCCTTCGCGCTGATCGCGGCGCTCGTCGCGCTGCCGGCAGTGGCCGCCGCCGACACGGTGGCGGACGGCACCACCACGCTCAAGGTCAAGCTCGCCCTGCTCACCAAGCTCGGCGCCGACAGCCTGAAGATCAACGTCGACTCGCTCGACGGCGCCGTGAGCCTCGATGGCATGGTGGCCAAGCGCGAGACCGCCGAGCTGGCGAAGACGGTGGCCGCAGGGGTCGAGGGGGTGGCGAAGGTCGACAGCCACCTGAGCGTCGAGACGCCCCCCGCCGAGGGCGCCGTGACGCGCGCCGTCGGCGAGGCCGAAGCCGAGGTCAAGGACGGCATTCTGGAGAGCAAGGTCCGCCTCGCTCTGGTCGACAAGCTCGGCAGCGACGGTTTCCGTATCGGAACCGAGGCGGCGAGCGGCGTGGTCACCCTGGAGTTCGGCGCGGAGATTCCCGACGAGCGCCGTTCGATGGCCGTCAAGGCCGTCGAGGGGATCGAGGGCGTGACCAAGGTCCTTTCGCTGGACAAGCACTGAAGCCTCGTCCCGTGTTGCCGGCGTCCGGCAACGGCCCGTCCGGAGTACCTTCCGGACGGGCCTTTTCGCGCGCAGATCCAGATCCCGCGTCGCCTTCGGCGATGGGCGCCTCTCGCGGTTTGCGACAGAATGTGGCGCAGTCAACCGCAGGAGGAACCCTTGGGATCCGTTTGGCGATGGAGTCTGGTCGTTGTGCTTGCCACAGGTCCGGGACCGGTGCTGGCAGATGGCGAAGTCCACCGGACGGAGCCGAGTCCCCGGGCGCTGGAGCCGCTCGAGCGCGCGGCGGTCGAGCTCGTTGCGCAGTTTGCCGACCGGGGGACACAGGCCTGGTGGGATCGCCTCGCGGACGACTCGTCGCTGCGCGCCCTCGGTCGGGCGAACGCGCTGCGCGAGATCGCCGTCCGGCTCGGTCCGCGCCAAGGCTCGAAATGGACTCTCGAGACGCCGGCTCGGAGCGGGTCCGAGGAGGTGATGTTCGCGGTGGAGTTTCCGTCCGGAGCCGAGGACCGGATCACCATCGAGTTTGCCTCGGCGGACGACGCCCGAATCCGTGCGGTCCGTTGTCTCGCCGACCCTCCACCAACGGAACCGGGTACGGATTCGCCGGCCACCGTAGCGCCGGTGCGACGCGAAGCGCCGGGCTCCGCGGTGGCAGCCGCCGGGCTGGTGGCGTTCCTGCTAGTTGCCTGGATCGCCGTCCGACCTTCGCGGGCGCGGTGGGGAGCCCTCGTGGGGTTGCTCGTCGCATGCGGAGGTGACTCGGTCCGGCAGCGCCGGGACCCACCGGCCGAGGCGATTTTCGAACTGCGCGATCTGTCCCCCCTGCGCGACGCGCTCACCGAGGGGCGCTCGGCACCGGCGACGGCCGAGGCCGCCGTGCCGGAGACGTTGGATCCGGTGCGACGGCTCTGGGCGTCCCAGCTCGAACTGGTGGCGGGTCACCTGGAGTCGGCCGAGGCGGGGATCCCGGCGAAGGAGACCGGGTCCGTTCCTCTGGCCGATCTGCTGCGGGCACGCGTCGCGATGGCGAGGTTCGAGTTCGACCGCGCGGCGAAGTCACTTGCCCGGGCTGCCGCAGCCGTTCCGGCGGAGTCGCTTCGCTACGAGCTCGTCCTGGCGACCATGGCGTCCTCGGAGGCGTGGCGTTCGGAGGTCGAGCTCGAATTGCTGCTCGAGACGGGTCCCAGGCGGGCGGAGCCCTGGCTGCACGCGGCTCGGTTCGCAGTCGAGGCGGGCGCGGACGAGCGGTCCGAGAGCCTGCTCGAGACCGGCTGGAGCCTCCGGCCGATGACGCGCGAAGAGCTGCTGACCGACGTTGCGCTGGCGAGCCTCGCGGCGCGACCCGGACTGTTCCCGCTCTTCGGTCTCGACCGCGCCGAAGCGCCCGTCGTCGAGGTCCGCCCGTCTCCAGCGAGCGAAACGGCGACGCGCCTGCCCGAGGGCTTCTCGGCGACCCTGTGCGGGCGCGAGCTGCGCCTCGCCCGGGGGGATTTCGAGATCCTCGTCCCCGGCGGGGCCGAGATGGCGCCACCCGGCACGCGCGGGGAGTCGGCGGAGAGCCGGGCCAGCCACACGGAACGCCGTGCGACGGAGTCGATTCCCGGGCTGATCGCGCTCGCCAAGGGGGGCGCTGCAGGCCTGGAGCCCCGCTTCGAACGCCAGGCGATTCTCGCGCTCCGGTCGCTGGCGCGAGCCGAGGACTGGCCGCGGGTCCTGGACCTGGCGAGTGCGTTCTTCCGCGGCGCCGGCCGCTCCCATCCGGAGATCTCCCGCTACCGGGCGGTCGCCCTCGACCGGCAGGGGCGCGGGGCCGAGGCGCTCGAAGCACTCATCGACCTCGCCGAACGCGAGCTGGGCCTCGGCCGGCCGGCGCCGGACCTTCTGGCAGAGCTGGCGGAGGCGCTTGCGCGGCAGGGCGATCACGAACGGGCCTTTCGGCTCGCAGAGCGGGCGGCAGCCCAGATCCCGATTCCGCGGTTCCAGCTCGAACGCGAGCAATACCGGGTCTCCAGGGACCTCGGCCGAGAGAGCCGCGAGCTGTTTCGGCCGGGGCTCGAGGTGCGTTCGCCTCGCCTGTCGGGAGACCGCTACCCGGAGCAGATCGCGGCGGTGCTGGAGCTCGAGAGACAGAGGATCGCCCGGTGGATTCCGCAGGGTCGCCGCGGCACGCTACGGGTCGAGCTCTACCCCCTGCGGAGCTTTCTGAGCGTCTACGGATTCGACGTCGGCGGCGTCACGCTGAGCGACGGCAGGGTTCGCGTGCCGTTCGCGGACCTGCGCAGTCTGCACCCGAAACTGGTGGCGATCCTCTCCCACGAGCTCGCCCACGCCATGCTCTTCCACGCCACGAAGGCGCGGTCGCCGCGCTGGTTCCACGAAGGTCTGGCGCAGCACGTCGAGATGGGTACCGGGCGGATCAACCCGATTCCGGAGCTCGCGCGGCAGGGCCGGGTCCTCGCCTTTCCGATGCTCGAGTTCGTGCTGGAGGGATTCGCCGAGCCGGCGCTGGTCGAGATCGCTTACGCAGAGTCCGCTTGGGTGGTTCATTTTCTCGAGGCGCGCTGGGGAGTGAACGGTCTGCATCGTCTGCAAGCGGAGTTCGCGCGCGGCGCGGCGACGGCTGAGGCCCTCCGGGAAGTGACCGGGCTGGGCCTCGTCGATTTCGATCGCGAGTTTCGCCGCTGGGCGAGCGAGGAGGCGCCCGCGGCCCGATCTCTCGAGGTTCGCGACTACCAGGGCGAGCTGGATCCGCGCTTCTTCACCCCGAGCCGCAGGTGAGGGGAGGCCTCAGCCGTCGCGGCGGGCGGGCCGGCCGAGCTGGACGAACTCGAAGCCGAATCGCCCCTTGACGCAGAGGTTGCCGTGGGTGGTCTCGTTTTCGAGCGGCGAGGTGGTCTTGACGATGCGGTCGTCCTGGACGTGCACGGTGAGGGTGCAGCCGACGCCGCAGTAGCCACAGATGGTGTCGACTGCGGTCTGCCGCCCGGGCGCCCAGTCGCCGGCTTCGCGCAGGTCGAACTCGGGCTTCGCCATCAGGGCGCCAGTCGGGCAGACGGCGATGCAGTTGCCGCAGTAGACGCAGGCCGAAGTCGGCAGTGGCACGTCGCGCTCGGTCGACACATGGGCGTCGAAGCCGCGACCGGCAATGGCGATGGCGAAGGTGTTCTGTGCGTCGACGCCGCACGCCTCGACGCACTTGTAGCAGAGCACGCACTTGCCGTAGTCGCGCACGTAGAGGTCGTTGTCGACCTTGACCGGCTGCTCGACCGTGGCGGCGCGCGCCGCGTCGCCGAAGCGCTCCGGCCGGGCGCCGTACTGCGCCAGCCGATCGGCCAGCCCCGGTGCGGTCGACAGGTCGACCGACGAGGCGAGCAGTTCGTAGACCACCTTGCGGGCCAGCCGCACGCGCGCGGAATCGGTGCGGATCTTCATCCCCGCCTCGACCTTGCGCGAGCAGGCGGGAGCGAGCACGCGCGCCCCTTCGACCTCGACGACGCAGACCCGGCAGGCGTTGACCGGCGTCAGCGTCTCGAGGAAGCAGAGCGTCGGCACGTCGATGCCCTCGCCGCGGCAGGCCTCGAGCAGCGTCTGTCCCGCCTCGGCTTCGACGGCGCGTCCGTCGATCTCGAGCGCCACCTTGTCGCGCGCCGGCCGCGCCGGCGCCTCCGGCACCCGGGTCGGGCGCGGCTGCGGGGTGAACAGCAGGGGGTCGATGGTCATGCCGCCGAGTCTACTCCGCCGCACCCGCGCGGCCGACCCGGCGGGCGCCGGAGCCCGCCAGAACCCGGAGGCAACAGGTGCGTACCTGTTCTCGACGAGATCGGAAACCGGGCGCCGGCCGCCGCCGGCCGCCGCCGGACGACGCGGCCGAGAGGCGGCCGCGCCGCAGCTGCGAGAGGCGCAGGGGGAGGACGATGATGCGAATCCGTTCGTGGCTGGCGATGCTCGCGGTGCTGATGATGGCCGCGCCCGCGCCGGGTGCGTCGGGCGCCGGTACGGCGCCACCCGGCTGCGCGGCGACCGCTGAGGAGCGGGCCGGGCTGCTGGCACTCGCCGGTTCCGGATTCGCGGTGAGCGACGACGCCGAGCGCCAGCGCCGCGCCCTCGAGCTCTCCGACTGCCTGGGCGATCCGGATCCCGCCCTGCGCGACGGCGTCGCCTTCGGTGCGCTCTCGACCTGGCTGCGCGCCGGCGCGCTCGACGAGTCGACGCGCCGGGCGCTGGCCGAGCGGCTGCTGTCGCAGGTCGAGGCGGACGAGGACGCCGCCGGCTTCCGGCGTCCCTTTGCCGCCCTGGCGTTGTCCGAGGTGGCGCGCGCCGATCGCCTCGCGCCCTCCCTGCCCGACGCCCTGCGCCGGCGCGTCGTCGAGGCGGCCGCGCGGTTTCTCGCCACGACGCGCGACCGCCGCGGCTTCGACGACGTGCAGGGCTGGCGTCACGCCGTGGCGCACGGCGCCGACCTGGTGCTGCAGCTCGGCCTCCACCCGGCGACCACCGCCGGGGAGGCCGGGCGACTGTGCGAAGCGCTGGCGACGCAGATCGCGCCGGAAGGTGTCGCCTGGGTCCACGGCGAGCCCGAGCGGCTGGCGCGCGCCGTCTACTTCATCCACCAGCGCGGGCTCGTCGAGGATGCCTTCTGGAGCGCCTGGTTCGCCGCCGTCGGCTCGCCCGCGCCGCAGGCGAGCTGGGCGGAGTCGTTCACCTCCGCCGCGGGCCTCGCCCGTCGCCACGACGTCCTCGCCTTCCTCCACGCGCTCGCCTTCGCCGCGCGCGCCAACCCCGGCCCGGCGAGCGATCGCCTGGCGGAGCTCGCCCACCGCGAGCTGGTGCGCGTGCAGGGAGGGTGAGGGGTCCGGTCTAGACGAGGTCCTCGCGCAGCGCTTTCGCGACGGCACCCGAGCGGCTGCGCACGTGCAGCTTGTGGTAGATGTTCCTCAGGTGGTTGCCGATGGTGTGGTAGCTGAGATTGAGCCGCCGCGCGATCTCCTTCATGGTCAGACCGTCGACGAGCAGCTGCAGGATCTCCCGCTCGCGCGGAGTCAGCCCGTAATCTCCCGCCGCTGAGCGGTTGGCAGGGAGCCGGCCGAACATCGACAGCATCTTGCGCGCGATGAAGGCGTTGATCGGCGCAGCGCCCCGCCGCACTTCGACAATGGCTTCCAGAATCCGGGCCGGGGGCGAGGGCTTGAGGAGATAGCCCGACGCCCCGGCGCAGATCGCTTCGAAGACCTTCTCGTCTTCCTCGTGGATGGTCAGTACGATCACCTGGGTCGAGGGCGAGAGACTCTGGATCCGCTGGATCCCCTCGGTACCGCCGCGGCCGGGCAGTCCCAGGTCCATGAGCACGACGTCCGGAGCGCCCCCCGCCTCGAGGGCGGCGAGGAACTCCTCGCAACTCTCCACGGCGACCGGGCAGGACATTCCGGGTTGCTCCTCGATCAGCTCGGCGAGGTTGCGCCGCAACATCCGGTTGTCCTCGACGATCCACACGGTCAGCGCCTCGGCGGTCACGGCGGCGGCCCCCCGCCGGCGATTCTAGGTCCTGCCCTGCGCATCCCGCCCTGACGCGTTCGCGTCAGAGGCAGCATCAGGACGGCTCGCGTTCCGCCACCCGGACGGCCCTCGATCTCGAGTCGCCCGGCGACTTGCCGCGCGCGGCGGCGCAGGCTGGCGAGGCCGCTGCCGTCGGTCTGCCGGGACGGGTCGAAGCCGCAACCGTCATCGGCGACCCACAGCCTCAGCGCGCCGTCGTCGACCTCGAGACCGACCTCGACCGAGCTTGCCCGGGCGTGCCGCGCGACGTTGTGGACGAGCTCCTTGAAGACCAGGAAGACCTGGCGTCGGGTCGACATCTCGATCGCGCTGTCGCCTTCGCCGAGCCGCTCGACGAAGCGCAGATCGGCGTCGGGCAGCAGGTCGCGCGCGACCGACCGCATCCGGCGGGCTGTCGACTCCAGCGTGTCGTGCTCCGGATCGACGTACCAGACGATGTCGCGCAGGCCGCGCATCACGCGCAGCGAGGCCTCCTCGATTTCGGACAGGCGCTGCCGGTCCGCCTCCCCGATCGACTCGCGGGCGCCGAGCCGCGAGCTGGCGAGCGCGATGCCCGAAAGGTCGCTGCCGAGCTCGTCGTGGAGATCGCCGGCGATGCGCAGCCGCATCCGCTCGAGCTCGATCAGGTGGCGCACGCGCCAGCGATAGAGGAGCGCGAGCGCAGCCGCGACCGTCAGGGCGACGGCGGCGCGAAACCAGACGGTTGCCCAGAAGGGTGGCGCGAGGTGGATTGCCAGCGTGGCGGGGGCCACCGTCCAGACGCCGTCGCGATTGGCGGCGCGGACCCGGAACCGGTAGTCGCCGGGCGCGAGCCCCGCGTAGCGCGCCACCCGGGCTCCGTCGGAGTCGATCCAGTCCGGCTCGAGCCCCTCGAGACGGTACTCGAAGCGCCGCGCCGGAGCGCTCGAAAGGTCGACCGCGACGAACTCGATGGCGAGCGTCGAGTCGCCGGGTCCCAGCTCGAGGCGGTCGAGCCCGTGGGGCTCGAGCCGGCGCGATCCCGTCCGGCCGAGCACTTCGATTCGCGTCAGCGCCACACGCGGCGGCACCGGATCGTCGACGATCCGCTCGGGCGCGAGCTCGGTGATTCCCGACATGCCGCCGAACAGGAAGCGGCCGTCCGAGGTGCGCAGGCGGGCGTGCCGATTGAACTCGACGTTGACGACGCCCTCGTCGGCGCCGTAGTCGCGCAGCCGCGGCGGCCCGGAAGCCGAGCGCTCGAACCGCGCCAGTCCGCGGTTGGTGGCGAGCCAGAGCCGATCGCGGTCGTCCTCGAGCAGCGAGTAGACGTTGCTGCCGGGCAGCCCCTCGCGCGGCCCGTAGTGCTCGAAAGTCCCGAGCGCGGGGTCGAACCGGCTCACGCCGTCGCCCGTCGCCAGCCAGAGCGCGCCGTCCCTGGCGCGCAGCAGGTCGAAGACCGGCCCGACCTGCTCGCGCCCCGACCGGTCGACGCGCGACACCAGTTCGAAGCGCCGCCGCGCGCGATCGAAACGCTTGAGCGCACCGCCGAAGCCGGCGACCCAGATCGCGTCGGGCTCGGGCAGCAGTTGCAGGAGCTCCTCGCTGCCGAAGACTCCGGGTTCCGGCGGCGACGGGTACCGAAGCCAGCCCTCGACGGTTCGATGTCGGAGCGAACCGATCTCCGCGAGCCAGAGCTCGCCCCGGTCGTCCTCGGCCATCGCGCCGACCCGACTCAAGTCCGGAAGGTCGTGCGCGCAGCTGGCGCGGGCCGCGCCCTCCGGCAGCTCGCAGAGCCAGCCCTCGCCGGCGATCCGGAGCGCGCCGCCGCCGGCCACCATCGACCAGATGGTCGGCTGCGGCAACGCGATCCCGGCAGGGCGCAGCAGCGCTCCGTCGCCCGCACCCTCCAGGCGGAAGAGCCCGGCGCCGAAGGTGCCGACCCAGATCGCTCCGTCGCCGCCTTCGGCGAGCGCCGAGACGTGCAGGTCGCCGGCGACGTCGCCGCCGTGGTGAGCGAAGCGTCCGGCTGCCGGATCGTGACGGTAGAGGCCGTTCTCGGTCCCGGCCCAGACCCGCCCGCGCCGGTCGACGAGCAGCGCCGCCACGAAATTGGCGAGCGGCCGCGAGGGATCGACCGGCAGGTCCAGGACCTCGCCCCGCGCCGGGCGCACACGAATGCCCAGATGGGTGCCCGCCACGACGTCGCCGCCGTCCGTGACGACCACCGCCTGGACGAGCACCGGCGGCAGCCCGGACGCCGCAGCTCGCGGCGCTCCGCCCTCGTCGCGGGGCTCGTCGGGATCGAGCCACGGAGCCCCGTCGGGGCCGAGCGCCAGACCCGATCGCCCCGCCGGGACCGCCAACCTCGCCGTCACCCGACCTTGCCGGACGCGCAGCAGAGCTGCGTCCGTCAGCAACCAGAGTCCGTCGGCACCGGCCGGCCGGATCCGCCGCACCCGGGTGCCGGCGAGCCCGGCGATCGCCGGCTCCCAGCGCCCGAGGTCTTCGCGCCAGCCGAACGCCCCCGTCGTGGCTCCGGCCCAGAGCCCGCCCCGGGCGTCCTCGGCGAGATCGAGCACCGGCGCCGGCCGGCCGCTCGCGTCCGCGAGCACGAAGCGCTCGAATCGCCCGCTCCCGCGGTCGAAGCGGTCGATGCCGGCGGCGGTCGCGACCCACAGCCGCCGGCGCGAATCCTCCAGGACGGCATTGACGCGATTGGCCGAGAGCGAAGCGGGGTCGCCGGCGTCGTGACGCCAGACCGAGAAGTGGTCGCCGTCGAAGCGGTTCAAGCCGTCCTGCGTACCGATCCAGAGGTATCCGTCGCGGTCCTGGGCGAGCGCGAAGATCGAGTTGTGCGACGGACCGCTGGCGCGCTCGATCCGCTCGAAGCGGAGCTCGGCGGCAGAGCCGGCAGCGGCGCTCGCGACGAGCGCCGCCATGCCGGCCAGGAACACGGCTCGGGGCAGCACGCCGCCATTATCGCGCTCGTCCCGGAATGGCGGGCGGAATGACGAGATCTCGTCATGGCGCCGGCGCCGCCGTCGTGACGAGATCTCCCCGCACCCGAGTACCGGACCGGCCGGCGCCGCGCCCCTCGCAAGGGGCGCCGCCGGCGAATCGATGGGAGACCGTCCAATGCGCCGAACCCCGATCGTCGCCGCCTGCATCCTCGCCGCCCTGCTCCTCGCCCTGTCGTCGCGCGACGCGGCCGCGCAGGCCGCCTTCCTGGTCGAGGACATCCAGCCCGGAGCGTCGAGCTCCGGGCCATCCGACTTCGCCGAGCTCGGGGGCATCGTCCTCTTCGCTGCTTCCGACTCGGTCAACGGCCGCGAGCTCTGGCGCACCGACGGCACCCCGTTCGGCACCTCGATGGTCCGCAACATCCGGCCCGGCTCGGCCTCGTCGGGCCCCCAGGAACTGGTGCGCGTCGGCGCCTTCGTCTACTTCCGGGCCAACGACGGCTCGACCGGGATCGAGCTCTGGCGCTCGGACGGGAGCACCGCCGGCACGACGCGGGTCAAGGACATCCTGCCCGGGTCCGCTTCGTCGTTGCCCCTTCATCTGGTCGAGTTCGGCGGGCTGCTCTACTTCGCGGCGGAGGGTCCGGGCACCGGACATGAGCTCTGGCGCAGTGACGGCACCGATGCCGGCACCGTCCTGGTCGCTGATCTATGGCCCGGAGCCGACTGGGGGGCGCCGGAGTCCCTGACCGTGATCGGGTCGACGATCTACTTCACCGCCGACGACGGAGTCTCCGGCTTCGAGCTCTGGCGCTACGACACCGGTACCGGCGCGGTCCAGATCGCCGACCTCGCGCCGGGGGGCGACCACTCGCTGCCGAGTCTCTTCACCGAGGTCGGCGGGCTCGTCTACTTCGTGGCGGGCCAGCTCGGCATGGGCCGCGAGTTCTGGCGCACCGACGGCACCGCCCCCGGCACGGTCTTCCTCGGCGATCTGTTCCCTGGCGGCGCGAGCTCGCATCCCGTCGAGCTCGTCCCCTTCCTCGGCCGCGTGTTCTTCTCCGCGGAGACGCCCGCGGGCCGCGAGCTCTGGTCGAGTGACGGCACGCCGGCCGGCACCACGATGGTCGAGGACATCCGGCCCGGGGGGTTCGGATCGATCTCTCCGCCCGCCTTCCCCCGCGTTTTCGACGGGCTCCTCTACTTCCCTGCCGACGACGGGGTGAACGGTCGCGAGCTCTGGGCGAGCGACGGCACCGCCGCCGGAACCCAGCTCGCGGTCGACATCCACCCGGCGGGCAACTCCTCGCCGTCCCACCTCGTCGAGTGGAACGGCGACCTGCTCTTCGGCGCTGACGACGGCACGGTCGGCAGCGAGCTCTGGCGAAGCGACGGCACTCCCGGCGGTACCGCCCTGCTCCAGGACCTCGATCCGGGCGTCGGCTCCTCCTCCCCGGACTATTTCGTCGCCGCGCAGAGCGACCTGCTGTTCACGGCGTCATTGCCGGCGACCGGCAACGAACTCTGGATCCTCAAGGCCGACCCGCTCGACTTCGGCGACGCGCCCGCAACGTACGGCACGCTGCTCGCGAACGACGGCGCACGGCACTCGATCGTCGTCGACTTCCACCTCGGCGCCGCCGTCGACTTCGAGGCCGACGGTCAGCCCGATCCCAGCGCCGGCAACGACGACATCAACCGCCCGGTCGACGACGAAGACGGCGTCGTCTTCACCTCGCCGGTCGGGGTCGGCGGCACGGCGACCCTCGACGTCACCGCCGGCGCGCCCGGGCTGCTCGACGCCTGGGTCGACTTCGATCTCGACGGGGTCTTCCAGCACCCGGCCGAGCAGATCTTCGCCGCGGAACCGCTGTCGACGGGCGTCAACGCCCTGGCGTTCTCGGTTCCGCAAGTTCCCGCCGGCTTCACCTACTCGCGATTCCGATTCTCGTCGGCTGGCGGGCTCGCCCCCACCGGAGCCGCCGCGGACGGCGAGGTCGAAGACCACGCGCTCGACCTGGAGGTCGTCGAGGTCCTCGACTTCGGCGACGCCCCGGAACCGACCTATCCGACGACGCTCGACCAGGACGGAGCCCGGCACGCGATCGGCGGACCGCGACTCGGCGCCGGCGTCGACGACGAGACCGACGGGCTGGCGTCGGCCGGCGCGGACGGCGACGATCTCGACGGCGCCGACGACGAGGACGGCGTCACCTTCCCCTACAAGCTCGCGGTCGGCGAGAGCACCGTGATCGCGGTGGTGGCCGCCTGCGACGCCGGTCCCTTCGGCTGCGCGCCGCTGCTCGACGCCTGGATCGACTTCGGCGGCGACGGCACCTGGGACGAGCCGGCGGACCGGATCTTCACCAGCGCGCCGCTCGCCGAGGGGGTCAACCTGTTGACGGTCGCGATCCCCGGCGGCGCCGTGGTCGGTTCGACCTTCGCCCGCTTCCGCGTCTCCTCGGCCGGCGCGCTGACACCGGCCGGCGCCGCGGGAGACGGCGAGGTCGAGGACGAACCGATCGAGCTCCACCCGGCCGTCGTGTTCGACAGCGGCGGCTTCGAGGACGGCACTTTCGGCGACTGGATCGTCGTCACGCCCTGAGCGGAGGATCCGGCTCGCGGGCTAGCTGCGGTGGCTGCCGGCTCCGAACGGATCGAATCGCGCCAGGGCGGACTCGATCGCCGAGGTCGCCGTCTGGCCGAGGCCGCAGATCGAGGCGTCGCGCATCGCCTGGGCGAGTTCGGCCAGCAGCGCCAGCTCGTCCTGCCTGGTGCCGAGCGTGTTGCCGTCGCGCAGGCGCGCCAGCAGCTCGTGCTGGCGCGCGGTGCCGACCCGGCAGGGGACGCACTGGCCGCACGACTCGTGGCGGAAGAACTCGGCGATGCGGAGCACCGCGTCGGCCAGGTCCGAGCCCTCGTCGTAGACCATCACCACGCCCGAGCCGAGCGTCGCGCCGGCGGCGCGGGTGCCTTCGAAGGTCAGCGGGGTCGAGAGCGCCTCGGGCCCGACGAAGGCCCCGGCCGCGCCGCCGAGCAGCACGGCGCGCAGGCCCTTGCCGCCCGCCACGCCGCCGGCGAGGGCGATCAGCTCGCCCAGGGTCGCCCCGAACGGCAGCTCGTAGAGCCCCGGCCGCTCGACCCGGCCCGAAACGCAGAACAGCTTGGTGCCGGTCGAACCTCCGGTGCCGATCGCGGCGAACGCCGCGCCGCCGTCGAGCACGATGCCCGGGATGCTGGCCAGCGTCTCGACGTTGTTGACCACCGTCGGGGCGCCGAACAGGCCGACCTCGACCGGGAACGGGGGCTTCGAACGGGGCTCCCCGCGGTAGCCCTCGATCGACTCGAACAGCGCCGTCTCCTCGCCGCAGATGTAGGCCCCGGCGCCGCGCCGCAACTCGATCTCGAAAGAGAACGTCGAGCCAGCAATCCGTTCGCCGAGCAGCCCGGCGGCGCGCGCCTGCGAAATCGCCCCGGCGAGGCGCTCCTCGGCCAGCGGATACTCGCCGCGCAGGTAGACGAAGCCGCGCCCGGCACCCACCGCGAAGCCGGCTAGGGTGATTGCCTCGACGAGGTGGAAGGGATCCTCCTCGAGCAGCACCCGGTCCTTGAAGGTCCCCGGCTCGGACTCGTCGGCGTTGCAGACCACGTACTTGCGTAGCGCCGACTGGCGGGCCACCGCCTCCCACTTGCGGCCGGTGGGGAAGGCGGCGCCGCCGCGGCCGACCAGCTGCGCCGCGAGAACTTCGGCGATCACTCCGTCGGGGCCGAGCTCGAGGGCGCGGGTGAGCGCGCGGTAGCCGCCGGCGGCGCGGAACGCTTCGAGGCGGGTCGGATCGACGACGCCGACGCGCGAGAGCAGCCGCAGGCCGGCCTCGCCCGCCTGGGGTACCGACCGGCGGAGCTCGGCGAGTCCGGCCGGCGCGGTCGGTACC
>JAIOJQ010000061.1 GCA_019911865.1 Thermoanaerobaculia bacterium | reverse complement strand
GCGACCTCTGGCGCGCCGCCGCCGACCGCCCGTCGACCGCCGAAGAGCTGGCAATCGCCGCCGGCCTGCCGATCGCCCGCGCCCTCACCCTGCTGCTCGAGCTCGAGCTCGCCGCCCGCCTCCGCCGCCACCCCGACGGCCGCTACGCCCCGGTCTGAGCGGCTCGCCATCGACCGGCGTGAGGGCTCCCGTCGCGAAGGTCGATATCGTGGCGCCGATGCCCGCCCCCGAGGCCTACTGGGACGACCTGACTCACCACGTTGCGGTCGAGGAGATCTGGATGGGCCATCCGGCGGCGCGGGCGCGGATCAACCGGCGCGTCAGCGGCGATCCGGCCATCTGGCCGACCACCTGGCTGAAGCACCGGCTCGGCGCCCGCGCGCCGCTCGCCCGCACCGCGAGCCTCGGATCCGGCACCGGCAACCTGGAGCGCGACCTCGTCCGCCAGGGGATCGTCGCACGGGTCACCGGAGTGGAGCTGTCGGCCACCTGCGTGGAGGAGGCGCGGCGGCTGGCCGACGCCGAAGGGTTCGCCAGCCGCATCGACTACGAGTCGGCGGACGCACGCGCCTGGCTCGAGGAAGCGCGCGGTTACGACGCCATCTTCTTCCACGGTTCGCTGCACCACTTCGACCGCCTGCCGGCGCTGTTCGCGGCGGTGGCGCGGGCGCTCGCCCCCGGAGGTCTGCTCTGGTTCGACGAGTACGTCGGCCCGGCCGCCGACGAGTGGGGGCCGCGTCACCTGCTGCTGTGGAATCTCATCTACCGTCTGCGGCTGCCGCCCGCGGCGCGGCGCGCCCGGCTGGTGCGGGCGCCCCGCAACGACGCCGACCCGACCGAGTCGGTCGCCTCCTCGGCCATCCTGCCGGCGCTCGAGCACCACTTCCGCGTCCTCGAGCGGCGCGACTACGGCGGCCAGCTGCTGACGCCGATCTACCCCTATCTGCGGCGGCCGGACCACCGACCGCCGGCGCTGCGCGAGGTCTTCGACCATGCGGTCGAGCGTCTGCTCGACCTCGAGGAGGTGATGCTCGCCCACCCCGGTTATCCCGACTGCGCCACCCACTACTGCGTGGTTCTCGCCACTCCCCGGCCCGCCCCGGAGCCTGCCGGCCGGTCCTGACGACTGTGCTAGGGTCCGCGGCCCTCCGGGGGGGTGCCCCCGGGCGCCGCGAGTTTCCGCGGCACCGACGCGGCGCGGTCCGGCCGCCGGAAGCGAACCTTGGCCAAAAATCTGATCATCGTCGAAAGCCCCGCCAAGACCCGCACGCTCAAGAAGTTTCTCGGGCGCGACTGGGCCGTGGAGGCATCGGTCGGCCACATCCGCGACCTGCCCAAGAAGGGGATGGGGCTGGGCGAAGGGTACGAGCCGACCTACGCCGTGCTCGCCGCCAAGAAGGACGTCGTCAAGCGACTCAAGGAGGCGGCGAAGAAGGCCGAACGGATCTACCTCGCCCCCGACCCCGACCGCGAGGGGGAGGCGATCGCCTGGCACATCGCCGAAGTGCTCGGCCGCGACGCCGGGCAGTACCACCGCGTCACCTTCAACGAGATCACCAAGAGCGCCGTCACCCGGGCGCTCGAGCATCCGACGACGATCGACCTGCGGCGGGTCGACGCGCAGCAGGCGCGCCGGGTGGTCGACCGCCTGATGGGGTTCCGCATCTCGCCGCTGCTGTGGGACAAGCTCAAGCGCGGGCTGTCGGCCGGCCGCGTGCAGTCGGTGGCGCTCAAGATGGTCTGCGAGCGCCAGGCCGAGATCGACGCCTTCGTCCCCGAGGAGTACTGGGTTCTCGGCGGCCGCTTCTCGGCCGCCGCGCCGCCGGAGTTCAACGCCCGGCTGCACCAGATCGGCGGCAAGAAGGCGAAGGTCGCCAGCGCCGCGCAGGCGGCCTCCGTCGAGGCGGAGATGCTCGCCGGCGAGTTCCGGGTCGCCGCGGTCGAGCGCAAGGAGTCGAAGCAGCGCCCGTCGGCCCCCTTCATCACCAGTCGGCTGCAGCAGGAGGCGGCGCGCAAGTTCGGCTTCGCGGTCAAGTACACGATGGGCCTCGCGCAGGGTCTCTACGAGGGCAAGGTGATCGGCGACCGCGGCCAGCTCGGCCTGATCACCTACATGCGCACCGACTCGACTCGCGTCGCCGGCGAGGCGATCGACGCCGTTCGCGAGGTGATCGCCGCCACCTGGGGTGCCGACAAGCTGCCCGAAAAGCCCAACGTCTACAGCTCGAAGAAGGGGGCGCAGGACGCCCACGAAGCGATCCGCCCGACCTACTTCGACCTGCCGCCCGATGCGGTCGCGGCCTGGCTCGAGCCGGCCGAGCTCAAGCTCTACCGCCTGATCTGGGAGCGCTTCCTCGCCAGCCAGATGCTGCCGGCGGTGTTCGACGTGACCCAGGCCGACCTCGCGCGCGGCAACCTGACCCTGCGCGCCGCGGGCAAGGTGATGCGCAGCCCCGGCTTCCTCGCCGTCTACCAGGAGGCGCGCGAAGAGGCCGCCGAGCGGCGCGGCGAGGACGACGAAGAGGAGGGCGGCATCCTGCCGCCGCTCGTCGAGGGCGAGACGGTGAAGCTCGTCCGCCTCGACAAGGAGCAGAAGTTCACCCAGCCGCCGGCGCAGTTCAGCGAGGCGACGCTGGTCAAGGCGCTCGAGGAGAGCGGCATCGGCCGGCCGTCGACCTACGCCGCGATCCTCTCGACCCTCACGACGCGCGACTACGTGGAGAAGGTGCAGGGGCGCTTCAACCCGCTCCCCCTCGGCAAACTGGTCCACCAGATGCTGCAGCAGGGCTTCGCCGACATCGTCAACGAGGGCTACACGGCACTGCTCGAGGAGCAGCTCGACCGCATCGAGGAGGGGGAGATCCCCTGGAAGCAGACGGTCGAGACCTTCGACGCCAAGCTGACGCGCGACCTGGCGAGCGCCGAGGACAGCATGCCGAACTTCAAGCGCGACGGCGTGCCGGTCGACGAGAAGTGCCCGAAGTGCGGCTCCGACCTGGTGATGCGCTTCGGCCGCTACGGCGCCTTCCTCGGCTGCAGCGCCTACCGCAGCGAGCCGCCGTGCGACTACACGCGCGACCTGGCGACCTCCGCCGCAGCGGCCGGCGAGGCGGGCGAGGGCGAGGCCGCGGAGATCGCGCCGTGCGAGAAGTGCGGCAAGCCGATGGCCCTCAAGCGCAGCCGCTTCGGCACCTTCTACGGCTGCACGGGCTACCCGGAGTGCAAGAACATCCGCAAGACCGGCCCGAAGGCAGAGCCGCCCAGGGAGACCGGCATCGCCTGCCCGGAGTGCAAGCAGGGGACGATCCAGGAGAAGAAGTCGCGGCGCGGCAAGATCTTCTACTCCTGCAGCCGCTACCCCGACTGCAAGTACGCCCTGTGGAACCCGCCGGTCGCCACCCCGTGCCCGAAGTGCGGCTTCCCGATCCTCACCGAGAAGACCACCAAGAAAAAGGGCACCGTCTGGCTCTGCCCCAGCGAGAGCTGCGACTACGAGGGCGAGCCGGCCGGCTGAGCCGGTCCCGCCCGTCGCCGCGGGGACTCACAGCGCCGCGGCGAACGACTCGGCGGCGGCGGCGTGGAGGTCGCCGAGGTCGACGCCGTCGATGAAGAGGTGGTTGACCTGGACGCCGACCGGCACGCGCAGCGCCGCGCCGTCGGCGGTGAAGCGGCCGAAGGCGATCTGCGGCTGGCCGGCGGTCGGGTCGACCGGCGGCACGTGGGTGAAGCCGGTGAACGGCACCCCCGGCAGCGCGGTGTAGTAGGCGAAATCGGGCTCCCGGCCGCCGGACAGGTCGACGGCGCGCGAGGCCTCCTCCATCGCCGCCGCGGCGCGCGGAAAGAACGCCGCCGGATCGGCATCCCACTCGAGGGTGGCAAACGAGAAGGTGCGCCGCGGCGCCGGCACCGTCAGCCCGAGACGCAGCCCTTCGTACTCGACGGGCTGCCCGTCCACCAGACGCACGCGAAAAGCCGGCAGGGTGAGCAGCGCGCGGTGGAAGGCCCAGCAGAAGCCGGCGTAGACGGGCAGGCCGGCCGCGGCCAATCGGGCGCGCAGCGGCGCGCCGTCGAGCTCGAAGGTGGTGGCGTAGAACGGCGCCGGGTGGGCGCGATAGAACTCCAGGTGGGCCCGACGGGGGTAGTCGGGCAGCGGGCGAAAGGGCATGGCGGGCGGGCTCCGGCGCGATTCTACGCGGGCCCGCCCGCGGCCGGGCGACGCCGTCAGCCCCCGACAGCCGGCGAGCCGGCGGCCAGTCGCCGGCGCACCGCCAGCCAGCCGGCGAGCAGGAAGACCGTCTCCACCGCCGCGATGCCGAGCAGGATGCGCACCAGGTTGGAGCTGCCGAAGCCGTAGCTGTGCAGCCCCGAGGCGAGGACGAAGTTGACTCCGAGGTAGGTCATCAGGATCGTCCAGTAGGCGACGATGCTCCCCACCGCGACGCCGAAGTCGTGGATCTGCTGGTCGAATCGGGCATGCAGGATCGCCATGTAGGCGAGGAAGGCGACCAGCGACCAGACCTCCTTCGGATCCCAGCCCCAGTAGCGCCCCCAGGACGACGCCGCCCAGATCGAGCCGGTGAGGATGCCCGCCAGCAGCAGGATCGAGCCGACGTGGGTGTACCAGTAGGCGAGCTGGTTCCAGCGCGCGATCAGATCGCGCCGCCCCGGCGCCAGGATCTCGGCACCCACCACCAGGTGGGCGAAGAAAGTGACGATGGTCAGCGTCGCGTAGCCGACCATGATGATCGGCACGTGGATGGCGAGCCACGGCGTGCCCGAGAGCACCGGCGGCATCGGGTGGATGAACGGATCCATCGGCAGCAGGTCCGAGAGCAACGCGGCGAGGCCCGCCATCGCGGCGGCGTTGAAGATCAGCATCCGGTTGCGCAGCAGCACCGAGACGACGCCGAACAGCGCCACCCCCCAGCCGAGGAAGAGCATCGACTCGAACATGTTGGAGGCCGGGATGCGGCCGGCGATCTGCCAGCGCTCCCAGATCCCCCAGGTCATCACCAGGAAGCCGGCGACCATGCCGACTCGCGCCACCCAGGCGAGACCGAAGCGGTCGCGACCGAGGGTCAGCCCGGCGGCGAGCGCCGCGGGCACCAGCAGCCACCAGGCGAGGCGGGTCGGCCGCGCGGCGTTGTAGCGCACCTCCCGTGCGAGCGCTGCGGCGCTCGGGTAGTCCGCCGGCGGCGCCGCGGCGAACTGCCGCCCGGCCTCGAGCAGCGCCGCCGCCGAGCGGGCGCCCGCAACCGGTGACCAGGGGGCGTTCGGTTCAGCCCCCGGGCGGAAGCGGATCGCCGTGCCGCGCAGGTAGTCGTCGAGCGTGACCAGCCGCCCCTCGAGCTCGAGCAGGTGCTTGTCGACCGGCGCGAGTCCCTCCTCGGCCTGGCTGCGCTGGCGGGCGCGCGCAAAGCGCTCGAGCAGGGCGCGATTGCCGGCCAGCTCCTCGAAGCTCGCCCAGCGCCGGCCGTCGACCCCGGCCACCTCGGCCACGTCGCTGCGCAGACGGACGATCGGGGCGCGCATCCAGCCGTCCGGATCGAGCGTCCAGCCGGCGGCCATCGCCACCGGGTCGACCCCCGGCCAGCTGCGCCGGCCGGTGACATCGAGGACCGCGTTGCGCGCCTGGGTGTCGAACGGCATCGTCCGGCCGTCGTGCTGCACCGCCAGGAGGCGCAGGCTCTCGACCGTGGGAGCGTCGGGCACCTGCGCCGCGCCGAGCGGCGCCGCGAGGCCCGCCAGGGCCACCGCGAGCGCCGCGGCTCCGGTGCGCACCAGCCGGCGATGCTGCAGCAGCCGGGTCGCGAAGACGACGATCATGCCCGCCACCAGCAGGGTGTAGCCGACGAAGACCACCCACTGGCCGGGATCGCGCGCCACCGAGAGGATCGACATCTCCCGCCCGTCGCGCAGCTGGTAGCTGCTCTGGAAGAACTGGAAGCCGCGCCAGGAGAGCGGCCGGTTCATTTCGATGATCGCCGGCTGCTCGCCGGAGTCGGGATCGAGGACGACCACCCGGCTGCGGAACATCGCCGGCCGCTGGGTGCCCGGGTAGGTGTCGATCTCGAAGGCGTCGAGGCGCACCTGGAAGGGGAGCTCGAACGGCGGCACTTCCCCCTCGGAACCGCGCAGGATCAGGTTCGACGCCTGCCCCTCCCAGAGCGGCATCCGCCCCTCCACCTTCAGCATCCAGGTGGCCAGCGAGCCGCCGAGGATGAGCAGCATCGACAGGTGGGTGATGGCGAAGCCGAGGCGCCAGAGGCTGCGCGGCCAGCGGTCGACGATCGCCGCCAGCAGGTTGAGGGCGAAGATCCCCTGCAGGATGAGGAACCAGGGGGAGAAGTAGACCGCCTGCGCCGCTTCGGTGCCGCGCAGCGATTCGACGATGGTGCCGCCGGCCAGAACGCCGGCGAGCAGCAGCAGCAGGGCGACCGTCAGTTTCAGTGAGGCGAAGGCCTCGAGCCAGCGCTTCATGGCAGGTTCTCCCGAAGGGGTCGTGCGGCGGGTGGGGCGACTCCGATCACGGCGGGATCATCTCCGGCGCCCGGCGGCTCGCCGCCACCCGGGGGGCGGGGGCCGGCAAGTGGGGAGAATCCCCCACCTGCCACCCCAAAGGAGGGGAATCTTCCGCTCCCCCAGGGCCGCGACGGCGGGCAGCGGACGGTCTACATTGGCCCCCATGGAGCCGCCCGAACCCGCCGCGCCCGTCGGGCAGCCCCCAACCGCGCCGCCGGCGGCCGTGACGGGGCTGCGCCGCCTGACCCGCCTCGGCTCGGCGCGCGCCCGCTTCTGGGGGGTCGTGGTACCGATCCACGTCGCCGCCTTCGCGGTGCTCTACTTCGGCAATCTCCGCCTGCTCGACCGCGCCTGGACCGAGGCCGGCGCCACGGCGGCGCGCTTCCGCCTCGAGCAGGCCGTGCGCGACATGCCGCTGCTCATCCAGGCGGCGCGCGCCGGCCGCAGCCCGCACGTCTTCGCCCATCTGCTCGCTGCCCACCAGCCGATCGGCCTGCGCCTCTATCGCGGCGACGGCGAGCCGCTCGACCCCGGCAACATCTCCACCCCGGCGGCGGAGCGGGCGCGGGTCGACGACTTCCTCGTCCGCGCCGCCGCCGCGCCCGAGGTCTGGATCGAGAGCGACGCCGAACGCCGCCACTACGTGCGCGGTCTGGTACGCCTCGCCGCCGAAGGATCGTGCGCCAACTGCCACCAGGCCGGCTCGACGCTCGGCGTCGCCTCGATGAAGATCGACTTCACCGCCCAGTACGACGAGATCCGGAGCCTGCTGGGGCGGCGTCTCTCGCTGCTGCTCGGCGCCTGGCTGGCGCTGATCGCCGGCGTCGCCCTGCTCGTTCAGCGCTCGGTGCGCCGCTCGGCGGCGCAGCTGCACGCCGACCTGGCGGCGGCTTCGGCCGGGCACGCCCAACCGGCGGCCGGCGGCGAGCTGCCCCTCGACCCGATGGCCGCCGAGGTGCACCGCGGCGTGCGCACCTTCCTCGCCCGCCAGCGGGCGCGCGAGAGCGAAGTGGCGAGCCGCCTCGAACGGGTCGACCAGCTCGCCTCGCTCGGTCAGCTGGCGGCCGGCCTGGCGCACGAGATCAAGAACCCGCTGGCCGGCATCCAGGGCGCGATCGAACTGCTGCGCGACGAAGCGCCGACCGACGAGAACCGGCGCCTCCACGACGAGATGCTCGGCGAGCTGCGGCGCGTGCACGGCATCCTGCAGCGCCTGCTCGAGTCGGGCCGTCCGGCGCCGCTGCGCCTGGTGGCCACCGACGTCGCGCGCCACCTGACCGAGACCGCCGACCTGCTCGCTCCGGCGCTGCGTCGCAACGGCGTCACCCTCACCGTCGAAGCCGCCGATGCACTGCCGAGAATCCAGGTCGACCCCGCCAAACTCCGGCAGGTCCTGGTCAATCTGATCCAGAACGCCTCGGAGGCGATGGTCGGCCGCGGCGGCCGTGCGACGCTGCGCGCCAGCCGCCTCCCCGAGGCCGCGGGAGTGCTGCTCGAAGTCGAGGACGACGGTCCCGGCATTCCGCCCGCGCAACAGGTCAACCTGTTCGAGCCCTTCTTCACCACCAAGTTCACCGGCACCGGCCTCGGCCTGTCGATTTCGAAGAGCCTCGTCGAGCAGCACGGCGGGCGCATCGAGGTCGACTCCGAGCCGGGGCGCGGCACCACCTTCCTGGTCTATCTGCCCGAGCGGCCGCCGGACGCCGGCCACGGGCCCGGCACGGAGAGCTGAGCCATGGCCCTGATCCTGGTCGTCGAGGACGAGAAACTCCTGCGCTGGGCACTCGAGCAGCAACTGGCCCGCGCCGGCCATTCGGTCGTCTCGGCGCCCGACCTGGCCACCGCGGCGACCCACCTCGCCGCCGCGCAGCCCGACGTCGTGCTGCTCGACCTCGGACTGCCCGACGGCCACGGGCTCGACTTCTACGAGTCCAACCGGGAGCGCCTCGAAGGCAGCGTGGTGATCGTCATGACCGCGCTCGGCCAGGTTGGCGAGGCGGTAAGAGCGATGAAGCTCGGTGCCCTCGACTTCCTCACCAAGCCGGTGGACAAGGCCGATCTCGTCGCGCTGGTCGAGCGCTCGCTCCACGTGCGCGGCGACCGCCTCGAGGCGCAGGCCTCGCGGCGCTATCGCGAGCAGACTCTGGCGCAGACGGTCATCGGCGACTCGCCCGCCTTCCGCCGTGTCCTCGAGCTGGCCGAGCAGGTGGCGCAGAGCGAGGTCGGTACGGTGCTGGTCCAGGGCGAGAGCGGCTCGGGCAAGAACGTCGTGGCACGCCACATCCACGCCTGCTCGGCGCGCCGTGACCGGCCGCTGCTCGAGGTCAGCTGCGCGACCATCCCCGAGAACCTGCTCGAGAGCGAGCTGTTCGGCCACGAGAAGGGGGCCTTCACCGACGCCAAGGCGGTCAAGCGCGGCGTCTTCGAACTCGCCGAGGGGGGAACGGTGGTGCTCGACGAGATCGGCGAGCTGCGCCTCGACCTGCAGGCCAAGCTGCTCCATTTCCTCGAGGAACGGCGCTTCCGGCGGGTCGGCGGCACGCGCGAGATCGTCGTCGACGTGCGGGTCGTCGCGCTGACCAACCGCGACCTGGCCGCGATGGTGCGCGATCGCACCTTTCGCGGCGACCTCTTCTACCGCCTCGCCGTCTTCCCCATCGACATGCCGCCGCTGCGCGAGCGGACGACCGACATCCTGCCGCTCGCCCGCCACTTCCTCGCCACCCTGCAGCCGAAGCTCGGGCGGCGCTTCGACGGTTTCGACCGCGCCGCCGAGAATCTGCTGCTCGCCAACTCCTGGCCCGGCAACGTGCGCGAGCTGCGCAACGTGATCGAGCGCGCCGTGCTCCTCGCCGAGACGCCGGAGAGCGAGCAGGCGCTGCGGCGCGCGCCGCCGCCGGTGCCGGCCAAGACCGACATGACGCCGTCGACGACGGCGTCGTCGCCCGACGCGAGCATGACCGTCCCGGTCGACATCGCGACGCCGTTCAAGGTCGCCAAGCAGAACGTGGTGAGCGAGTTCGAGCGCCGCTACATCTCCAAGCTGCTCGCCCACCACGACGGCAACATCTCGGCCGCCGCCCGCGCCGCCGGCATCGACCGCATGTCGATCCACAAGATGCTGCACCGCCTCGGCCTGGCGAACCCGGGCCGCGACGACATGCCGCCCGGCGGCTTCCCGATCAGCCCCGACGACGACGAGTAGCGCGCGCCGATCGCGTGAGCAGCGCGATGGCGAGGCCGACCAGCACCACGGCGATGCCGGCGTAGGTGCGCGGCGCGAGTCGCAGCTCGTGCTCCCAGAACCCGTCGACGACGAGCGCGACGACGGGCAGGACGAAGACCAGCGTGCTGGTCGCCATGAGCGGCAGCTTCTTCAGGAGCCAGAGCCACGACCAGAACGCGATGACCGAGCCGAACACCGCGAGGTAGAGGACCGCGATCGTCGCGTCGCGCGGCGGCGGCCACGGGATCGGCTGCGGACCGCGCACGAGCACGGCGAGGTCGAGCGTCGCGGCGGTGACGGCGAGGAAGATGAGCGTCGTCACCGCGGGGTGCACGTGCTCGCCGTGGCGCTTGAGCACGAGCGAGTACGACGCCGAGCAGACGACCGCGCCGAGCAGGAGCCCGAGGCCGATCGCCTGCGACGTCGACACGTCCCAGCGCTCGGCGCCGATGAGGACGACGCCGGCGAGCGCGACGAGCGCGCCCACGACATCGGCGCGCCGCACCTCCTCCATGCCGCTCGCGCTGAGCATCGCGGCGACCATGAGCGGCTGCGTCGAGAAGAGGACCGCGGCGAGCCCGCCCGGGATGCGCTGCTCGCCGTAGTAGACGAGCGTGTAGCTGGCGGCGTCGAGCACGCCGGCGGCGAGCATCCACAGCCAGGTGGCGCGGTCGCGCGGCCACGGGCCGGTGCGCGCGATCGCGATGATGGGCGCCAGCACGACGGTCGCGATGGTGAAGCGCAGGGCGACCGACTCGAGCGTCGGGAAGCCGTCCGCGCCCGTCGACGCGCGCACGGCGTACCAGGTCGTGCCCCAGACCATGGCGCACGTCAGGTAAGCGAGTACGATCGTGGGCATGACGGCGCTCCACGATCGCACCTGCCGCCCGCTACCGACAGGGACACCGGCCCTGAGCGCGGGCGACACAGGCCACCTGCTCGCCGAGCTCGGCAACGGCTGGACCGTGCTCGAGCACCGGCTTCGCAAGGCGTACGCGTTCCCGAGCTTCGCGGCCGGCCTCGCGTTCGTGAACAAGGTCGGCGCGATCGCCGACGCGGAGGATCACCACCCCGACGTGATGCTGTCGTGGGGACGCGTCGTGATCGAGCTGTGGACGCACACGGTCGGCGGGCTCTCGGAGAACGACTTCATCTGCGCGGCCAAGTTCGATCGCGCCAGCGTGTAGGCGCGTCTCCCACCCGCGCGAGACCGGGCCGCGTCCTCGGGCGTTGGACAGCGTATGTCCTCGCTCTCGCCCTCGCCTCGCCCGAACGTCCGCGCGCTCCGCGTCGGCGTGGTCCTCGGAGACACCCTCGTCGCCGAGCACGTCGTCGGCAGCGGCACCGCCTTCACCATCGGCCAGTCGATCCGCAACCTGGTGCCGCTGCCGATCGGCGGGCTGCCGCGGCGGTGGCAGCTGGTCGAGCTCGTCGAGCGCGGCGTGCTGCTGCGGCTCGGCCCCGGCATGGGCGCACGCGTCGCGGTCGACGGGCACG
>JAIOJQ010000060.1 GCA_019911865.1 Thermoanaerobaculia bacterium | reverse complement strand
TCGCGTTCACCGCCCTGGCACTGCTGCTCGCCGCCGCCGGCAGCCGGTCCGCGGGCGCGGCGGCGGCGGCGAGCAGCAGTGCCAGGGCGGTGAACGCGATCCGGCGCATCCGAGCCATCGCCGGCGAAGCTAACACCCCGGCCGGCCGGCGGCCAGCCCGGCCGGTCAGTCGGCTTCGAGGCCCGGAGGGCGCTTCCAGGTCGAGGTGTCCTCGTCGAAGGCCGGCAGGCGGATCTCTTCGCCGCGCGCCGCCCGGATGCCGTACTCCCAGAGGCGGGCGTACTTGAGGAAGACCCCGAACGCCTGCAGCGCGCAGAGCGCGAATCCGTGCCGGCCGTCGAGCAGGCCGAGCTGCAGAAAGTAGGTGCGCAGGAAGCGCCAGGCCGGGCGCCCGGCCAGTTCGAGCATGCCGGCCCGCCGGCCGTCTCGGAAGGCCTGCGCCGCTCCCCACTCGGCGTAGTTGAGGAACTTCGGGAAGTACTGCTCGAAGGTGCGGAAGGTGTAGTGCAGGAACGGGTTGTCGAGCACCGGCACCGGCCCCTCGATCTCGAGGTCGGCGTGCACGCGGCGGTTCGGATAGCGCCCCTTGTCGCGGCGGAAGAGGCGCACGACCTTGTCGGTGGACCAGCCCGAGTGGCGGATGACCTTGTCGATGAACAGGTTCTCGCGCCGGATGTAATAGCCGTTGGCGGCCGGCGATCCGGCCAGCACGGTGAGGATCTCGCGCGCCAGCGGCTCGGGGACGCGCTCGTCGGCGTCGATGATCAGCACCCAGTCGTGGCTGACCCGGTCCATCGCCCAGTTCTTCTGCGCCGCCGAGCCGAAGTACTCGCGCTGCAGCACCGTGATCGGGTAGCGCGAGGCGATCTCCACCGTGCGGTCGCTCGAGAAGGAGTCGACGAGGACGATCTCGTCGGCCCACAGCACCGACTCGATGCACTCGGCCGTGTTGACCTCCTCGTTGAAGGTCGTGATGATGACCGAGACGCTCTGCCGACCCGGCGCCTTGCGCAGCTCCTCCACCGTCGCTCCTCTGGCCGTCATCGTCACCCCTCCGCGGCCGGCAGGAGCAGCCGCTCGATGGCACCGGCGCGGCCGGTCGCCTCGTCAACCTCGACCACCGCCGCCGCCAGGCGGACATCCCCCCTGGCCACCTCGAACGGCACCGGCGTCTGGAGCAGGAAGCGCTGCACCACGCGGTCGGCGCGGAAGCCGATCACGCCGTCGTAGGGGCCGGTCATGCCGACGTCGGTCTGAAAGGCGGTGCCGCCCGGCAGGATCCGCTCGTCGGCGGTGGGCACGTGGGTGTGGGTGCCGAGCACCGCCGAGACGCGACTGTCGAGGTGGCGCCCCATCGCCTGCTTTTCCGACGTCGCTTCGGCGTGGAAGTCGACCACGATCACCCGCACCTCCGGGTCGAGCGCCGCGAGCAGGCGGTCGGCCACCCGGAAGGGCGAGTCGAGCTGCCGCATGAACACCTGCCCCTCGAGGTTGATCGTCGCCACCTTGACGCCCGCCGCCGTCTCGCCGACGTGCAGGCCGGATCCCGGGTTGCCCTCCGGGTAGTTGGCCGGCCGCAGCAGGCGCGGCTCGCGCTCGAGCAGGCCGTCGATCTCCTTCTTGTCCCAGACGTGGTTGCCGGTGGTCATGCAGTCGATCGGCTGCTCGGCGATCTCGGCCAGCACGTCGGCGGTGACACCGAACCCGCCGGCGGCGTTCTCCACGTTGACGATCACGTAGTCGATCCTGCGCTCGTCGACGAGCGGCCCGAGGTGGCGCGCCAGCGCGCGCCTTCCCGGCCTGCCGATCAGGTCGCCGACGAAGAGGATCCTCACTTGGCGTACTCCACGGCGCGCATCTCGCGGATCACCGTCACCCGGATCTGCCCGGGATAGGTCAGCTCCGACTCGATCTTGCGCGCCAGGTCCTTCGACAACCAGAGCGCCTGCTCGTCGTTGAGCTTGCCGCTGTCGACGATGACGCGGATCTCGCGCCCGGCCTGGATGGCGAAGGTCTTCTCGACCCCCTTGAAACCGGAGGCGATCTCCTCGAGCTTCTCGAGCCGCTTGACGTAGGTTTCGAGCACTTCGCGGCGCGCCCCGGGCCGGGCCGCCGACAGCGCGTCGGCGGCGGTCACCAGCACCGCCTCGACCGACTGCGGGTCGTAGTCGCCGTGGTGGCAGGCCATGGCGTGCACGACCTCCTCGGACTCGCCGTGCTTGCGCAACAGCTCGATACCGAGCTCGAGATGGGTGCCGTCGACCTCGCGGTCGATCGCCTTGCCGATGTCGTGCAACAGGCCGGCCCGCTTGGCGACGTTGGTGTTCACCTTGAGCTCGGCCGCCATCGCCGCCGACAGGAATGCGACCTCCTTGGAGTGCTGGAGGACGTTCTGCCCGTACGAGTAGCGGTAACGCAGCCGCCCCAGCAGCTTGACCAGCTCCGGGTGCATGCCGGGGATCTTGAGCTCGAGCAGCACGGCGTCCCCCTCCTGCTGGATCCGCTGGTCGAACTCGGCCCGTGTCTTGTTGACGATCTCTTCGATGCGCGCCGGGTGGATGCGCCCATCGGCGATCAGCCGCTCGAGCGCCACCCGGGCGATCTCGCGCCGGAACGGGTCGAAGCCCGAGAGGATGACCGCTTCGGGGGTGTCGTCGACGATCAGGTCGATGCCGGTCGCCAGCTCGAGGGCCCGGATGTTGCGCCCCTCGCGACCGATGATCCGCCCCTTCATCTCGTCGCTCGGCAGCTCGACGACCGAAACGCTGGTCTCGGAAATGTAATCGGAAGCGAGGCGCTGCACGGCGAGGCCCATGATCCACTGCGCCTTGCGGTCTCCCTGCTCGCGCGCCTCGTCCTCGATCCGCTTGACGATGCGCGCCCCCTCGAGGCGGGCCTCGTCCTCGAGGCCGCGCACCAGCTCTTCGCGCGCCTGCTGGGCGGTCAGTCCGGCGATCTGCTCGAGACGGTTGCGCTGCTCGGCGAGCAGCCCCTCGAGCTCGCCCTCGCGGGCGGCCAGGCGGCGGTCCCGCTCGCCGAGGTCGCGGTCGCGAGCGGCGAGGTCGCGATCCCGGCTCCCCTGCTCTTCGCCCCGCCGGTCGAGAGACTCCTCCTTCTGCAGCAGGCGCTTCTCGATCCCCTCGAGCTCGCCGCGCCGCTTGCGTGACGCCGTCTCGAACTCCGAGCGGGCCTGGAGCAGCTTCTCCTTGGCCGCCAGCTCGGCCTCGCGCACCCGCGCTTCGCCCTCGCGGCGCGCGTCCTCGAGAGTCCGATCGGCGCGCGAGCGGGCGTCGGCGAGCAGCTCGCTCGCCCGGGAACGCACGGTCCGCCAGGCGATCAGGGCGGCGACGAGCACCGCGGCCAGCCCGCCGACGATCCAGATGGTGTTGATCATCGCCATACTTCCCCAGTGCCGCGTGGGGGAAGGCGAGACGCCGGGGGGGAACGGGCGGGATCCCCCCGAGTGACACGTGCGAGCGTCGCGTTTAGAACCTGAAACGCATCAGGTGGGTGTCCTCACGGTGGGCCGTCAGCGTCCCGGTCGGTGCCGGGCATGCTCGGGCCCGCAGGATTTGGACTCCCGGAGCAGCAATGTTGGTTCTACAGTGCTTCTGCCCGTCACGTGTCACTCGGGAAGATCCTCGAACTCGCGATTCTCTGCCGGCCGCCCGGCGGGTCATCCGGCGCTCTCGAGCGCCAGCGACAGCCGGTCGGCCAGCTCCGTAACCCTCGTTTCCGTCTCGCCCCGCTCCCCTTCGTAGTGCTTCCGGTTGCGGGACAACTCGTCCGCCAGGTTGAGCGCCGTCAGGATCGCCAGCCGGCCGGCGTCCGCGTTCGGGACGTGTCCGGCCAGCTCGCGCATCCGCCGGTCCACCTGGGCGGCCAGCTCCGTCAGATATTGCGGCTCGTGGCCGCCGCGGATGACGTAGGTGATGCCGAAGATCTCGACCTGCGTCGACGTGACCGTCTCGGCGGGGGGGGATTCCGGGCGTTTCCTGCGTGTCGTTCGCGGCGGCACGGGCTTGCTCCGCCGCGAATATACCACCCGGTCGGAGGGGCCCCCGGTCAGGCTTCGAGCAGTTCCGAGAGCCGCCGGGCGAGCTTCTCGACACGCTTGCGCAGCGCCTCGCGCTCGCGTTGCCAGGCGGCGGAATCGGCGCCGCCGGCGGCCGCCAGCTGCTGCTCGAGGTCGACCACCCGGGCCCGCAGCACGCCGCTCTCCTCGCGCGCCGCCGCCAGGCGCTCGGCGGCCTCGTTGACCCGCCTTTCCAGCAGATCGAGGGCCTCGAAGCTCATGATTCCGCCTCCCGTCCCGTGCCGAAGCGGCGCTCGAGCTCGGCCGCGAGCGCCGCGTGGCGCTCGTTGACCTCTTCCTGGGTGAGCGACCGCTCGCCGGCGTTGTAGTCGAATCGAATGGTGGTCGCCACCGCCCCGTCGGGCACGCCCGTGCCGCGGTAACGCTCCTCGAGCCGGTAACCGACCAGAGGCGGCGCGGCCAGCTCGTCGATGGCGGCCGCGAGCTCTGCCCAGCTGAGCTCCAGACGATGGGTGAGGGTGAGGTCGGCGGCCACTCCGGGGACCCGCGGCGGCGCCGTGATGCGGCGCGGCCCGGCCGCCGGATCGAAGCGGTCGAGCCGCAGCTCGCCGACGAACAGCTCGAACGGCAGCCCGGTCGCGGCAGTTCGGCCGAACCAGCCGATCCGCTCGCCGGCGAGCGTCCACTCGCCGCCGGTGCCGGGCAGGATCCCCGGCAGATCGGCCGGCCGCGCCACGGCGACAACTCCGAGCTCCTCGAAGAGCGCCTCGAAGAACCCCTTGAACGCCGGCAGGTCGACGGCCGCCGGGCGGTCCCAGGCGCTGCCCAGGCGGCCACCCGCGGCCAGCGCGATCGCCTCCACCTCGGCCGCCTCGCCGCCGGGGAAGAGGCGTCCGCATTCGAACAGGCGGACTCCGTCGGCGCCCCGGTGGGCGTTGAACGCCGCCGACGCAACCAGGTTGGCGACCAGCGTCCGGCGCAGCACCGCGTGGCGCTCGGAGAGCGGGTTGGCCAGCTCCAGCGGCTCTCCCGCGCCGGCGAGACGGGGCCAGGCCTCGTCGGCCGCGCGGTCCTGGAAGGCGAAATGGATGGCCTCGGCGAAGCCGAGTGCGGCGACGAGGTCGGTCGCCCGGCGCCGCAGCTCGTGCATCGGCGTGCCGCCGGCGTCGACGCCGCCGAGCGCCGGCAGGGTCGCCGGGATGGCGTCGAGGCCGACGTGGCGCAGGACCTCCTCGAAGAGGTCCTGCCGCCAGGCGAGCGGCTCGCCCGGCGGGCCGTCGCGCCGCGGCTCGAAGTCGACCGCGCGCCAGGTCGGGACGCTCCCCTGCCACCCCTCGCCGGCCGCCTCGGGCGCGAAGCCGAGGGCAGTCAGGATGCGCACGATCTGCCCCCCCTCGACCGTCACGCCGGCGAAGCGCGCCAGCTGCGCGCCGTCGAAGCGCCAGCCGACGGTGGCCGGGCGGGTCGCCACGACGTCGATCGCCGGTTCCTCGACCGTGCCGCCGGCCAGCTCGACGATCAGCGCCGCGCAGCGGCGCGACGCCGCGTCGCAGGCACCGAAGTCGGCACCGCGCTCGAAGCGGTGCGAGGCATCGGTGTGCAGGCCCAGCCGCCTGGCGCCGATTCGGGTCCGCCGCCGGTCGAAGTGGGCGCTCTCGAGCAGCACGTCGACGGTTCGGTCGGTGACCTCGGTATCGAGCCCGCCCATCACGCCGGCGAGCCCGATGGCCCGCTCGCGGTCGGCGATGACCAGTATTTCCGGATCGAGCGCGCGGCGCACCCGGTCGAGGGTCACCAGGGACTCGCCGGCGCGGGCGCGGCGCACCCGCAGCTCGCCGCCGGGCACCGTCGCCAGGTCGTAGGCGTGCAGCGGCTGGCCGGTCTCCCAGAGGACGAAGTTGGTGGCGTCGACGACGTTGTTGATCGGACGCAGGCCGATCGCCTCGAGCCGCCGGCGCAGCCACCGCGGCGACGGACCGAGCGAAACGCCGCGGATCGTCCGCGCCACGAAGCGCGGGCAGGCGGCCGGGTCTTCGATTTCGACCCGCGCAGACGGTGCGGGAGACGAAGTTGAAGACGAAGAAGCTTGGTTCAAAGACGAAGACAAAGACGAAAAACTTCCATGGAAGGGGGACGGTGGGGGGCAGAGGGGG
>JAIOJQ010000059.1 GCA_019911865.1 Thermoanaerobaculia bacterium | reverse complement strand
GGCGCGCCTGCGGGTGGCACTCGAGCTGGCGCGCGGCCGTGCCGGCGAGGCCGCCGCGCCGGCGCTCGACCGGATCGAGCTCGAGACCGAGCGGCTCGACGAGCTGGTGGGGGGGATCCTCACCCTGTCGCGCCTCGGCACCGCCGGCGCGCCGGCGCGCCGCGACCCGGTCGACCTCGCGGAGCTGGTCCGCGAGGTCGCCGCCGACGCCCATTTCGAGGCCGAGGCGCGCCAGGTCGAAGTCGAGGTCGCCGCGGGGCGCGGCTTGTGGGCCCGCGGTGACCGGGACGCTCTGCGCAGCGCCCTCGACAACGTGGTGCGCAACGCGGTGCGCCACGCGCCGGAGGGGACGCGGGTCGGGATCTCGCTCGCCGCCACGCCGGAGGGGGCCGAAATTCGTGTCGGCGACCGCGGTCCCGGGGTGCCGGAGGGCTCACTCGCGGCGATCTTCGAGCCGTTCGTGCGCGTCGAGAGCGCTCGCGAGCGCGAGCCGGGGGGCGCCGGACTCGGTCTCGCCATCGCGGCGCGCGCCGTGCGCCTGCACGGTGGCACGATCGGCGCCGTCAACCGTCCGGAGGGAGGCCTGGAGGTGGCGCTGCGCCTGCCGGCCGGGCCGCGGCCCGCCGGCGGCTGAGGCGTTCAGTTGGCGGGCTTGTCGCTGTCGCCGGGTGCGGGTCGGAGTGGCTCGGCGGGAAGGGCGGGCGCCACGGGCTCGTCGACTCCGCCGGCGGCGCCCGACGACTTCGGCCGGTGGATGGTTTCGCCCGGCCGCAGCCGGTGGAGCAGTTCCACCGCCAGCATGCGGTAGGCCTGCGCGCCGCTGGCCTTCGGGTCGGACTCGAAGATCGTCTGGCCGCCGAGCGGGCTCTCGGTGAGGCGGACGTTGACCGGGATCTCGCTGTCGAGGACGCGCAGTCCGTGGCGCAGGCGCAGCTCGGCGACGTGGGCGCGCGCCGACGCGGTGCGGTAGTCGACCATGGTGAGCAGGATGCCCGCCAGCTCGTCGCCGCGTTCGAAGCGCTGAAGCAGCCGGGTTGCCGAATCGATCAGCACGTCGATCCCCTCGAAGGCGAGGAAGTGCGGCGGCGTCGGGACGATCCAGCCGTCGGCGGCGACGAGAGCGTTGCGCACGATGGCGGTCAGCGACGGCGGGCAGTCGAGCAGGATCCAGTCCCAGCGCTCGACGTGCGGCCGCAGGGCATCGGCGAGCAGGTGATCGCGGCGGCGATGGTTCTGCACGTCGAGGTCGACGCCGAGCAGGTCGGCCGAAGCGGTGACCAGCTCGAGCCGGTCGACCGAGGTGCGGCGCACCACCTCGCCGAGCGGCCGGCCGCGAAAGAGGACGTCGTGGATCGACGGCGCCAGCTCGGCGCGCTCGACTCCCAGCGCCCGCGAGGCCGAGCCCTGCGAATCGAGGTCGACCACCAGGACCTTGTGGCCGAGCTGCACCAGCGCTCCGGCGAGGTTGACGACGCTGGTCGTCTTGCCGACGCCTCCCTTGCGACTGACGAATGCGAGGATCACCGGCGCCGATTCTACGCGCGTCAGTGCACGAGGCGGCGGTAGCGGATGCGGTGCGGCTGGTCGGCGTCGGTGCCGAGGCGGCGGTGGCGGTCGGCTTCGTAGTCCTGGTAGTTGCCCTCGAACCAGACCACCTGCGAGTCCCCCTCGAAGGCGAGGATGTGGGTGGCGACGCGGTCGAGGAACCAGCGGTCGTGGCTGATCACCACGGCGCAGCCGGCGAACTCGAGCAGCGCCTCCTCGAGCGCGCGCAGGGTGTCGACGTCGAGGTCGTTGGTCGGCTCGTCGAGCAGCAGCAGGTTGCCGCCGCTCTTGAGCAGCTTGGCGAGGTGGAGGCGGTTGCGCTCGCCGCCCGAGAGATCCCTGACCTTCTTCTGCTGGTCGGCGCCGCGGAAGTTGAACGCCGCGCAGTAGGCGCGCGAGTTGACTTCGCGCTTGCCGACCATCACCGTGTCGCGGCCGCCGTCGGAGATCTCCTGGAAGAGGGTCCGCTCTCCGTCGAGCGTCTCGCGGCTCTGGTCGACGTAGGAGAGCGCCACGGTTTCACCGATGCGCAGCGTCCCGGCGTCCGGCTGCTCCTGGCCGACGATCATCCGGAACAGCGTGGTCTTTCCGGCGCCGTTCGGGCCGATGACGCCGACGATGCCGCCCGGCGGCAGCCTGAACGAAAGGTTCTCGATCAGCAGCTGGTCGCCGTAGCCCTTCGACAGGCCGCTGGCTTCGACCACCAGGTCGCCGAGGCGCGGCCCCGGCGGGATGTGGATCTGGTTCGGATCCCGCCGCGCCTCCTGCGCCTGCTCTTCGGCGAGCAACCGCTCGTAGTTGGCCAGGCGGGCCTTGCCCTTGGCCTGGCGGGCGCGCGGCGCCATGCGCACCCACTCGAGCTCGCGCTCGAGCGTGCGCTGGCGCGCCGAGGCTTCCTTCTCCTCGCGCGCCAGGCGGTCCTTCTTCTGGTCGAGCCAGGAAGAGTAGTTGCCCTCCCAGGGGATGCCGGCGCCGCGGTCGAGCTCGAGGATCCAGCCGGCGACGTTGTCGAGGAAGTAGCGGTCGTGGGTGACCGCGACGACCGTGCCGGCGTATTCGGCGAGATGGCGCTCGAGCCAGGCGACCGACTCGGCATCGAGGTGGTTGGTCGGCTCGTCGAGCAGCAGCAGGTCGGGTTGCTGAAGCAGCAGGCGGCAGAGGGAGACGCGGCGCTTCTCGCCACCCGAAAGCACCGAGACCTCCTGGTCGGCGGGCGGCAGGCGCAGGGCGTCCATCGCGATCTCGAGGTGGCGGTCGAGCTCCCAGAGGTTTTCGGAGTCGATGCGGTCCTGGAGCCTGGCGAACTCGTCGGCGTTCTCGTCCGAGTAGTTGGCTGCCAGCTCCTCGTAGCGCGTGACGATCGCCTTCTTGCCGGCGACCGCCTCCTCGACGACCTCCTGCACCGTCCGGCCCGCCGGCAGCACCGGCTCCTGCGGCAGCAGGCCGACGGTCATCCCCTCGGCGAGGAAGCACTCGCCGTCGACGTCCTGGTCGAGGCCGGCCATGATGCGCAGCAGCGTCGACTTGCCGGCGCCGTTGTGGCCGAGGACGCCGATCTTGGCGCCGTGGAAGAAGGACAGCCAGATGCCCTTCAGGATCTCCTTGCCCTGCGGCGTGACCTTGCGCAGGTTCTTCATCGTGTAAATGATCGGCGGCATGCGCGGAAAACCTCCCGGAGAGCCGCGCATTCTACCCCGGCGGTCACCTCACGCCGCGGTGCGGCGTGCACCGGCGCCGCTTCGGCGGGAGACTGCCGCCGACACGACCACCAGGAGGGGCGGATGAGCCAGGGACGAGCGGGTGGCGGAAGCGGGATCCGGCGGGGTATCGGCGTGCTGCTGGCGCTGATGGCGCTGCCGGTGGCCGGACTCGCGCAGCCGACGGCCGAGGATCCCCTCTCCGCCCTCGAGCTCGGCAAGTCCGGCCCCGGGTGGGACGGCATCACGCTCGGCATGTCGCTGGTTCAGGCCGAGCGCCGCTTCGGCTCCACGCTGCCGCTCTCCGAGCAGCCGAAGGCGCGCTGCGGCCGATATGCCTCCGCCTCCGAACGCAACGGCCTGGCGATCCAGGTCGGCTTTCCGGCCGCCCGGCCGGGGGCACGCATCGAGACGATGTTCGTCCGCTTCGAGGGCTACCAGGCGACCGCCGACGCACCGGTGCTGGTGGCGGCGCTCAAGGCGCGCATTCCCGACGCCGTCTTCCTGCCCGATTCCGCGATGAGCGAGCTGAGCGAAGCCGACCACCCGGCACCCTCTTTCACGGTGACCCGCGGCGACGAGGTCTGGGTGGTGCAGTTGCGACCGCGCGACGGGATGCTGCTCGCCCGCCGCGACTGCGTCGACTGACCCGGCACCCGGCTGGACGGGCACGCTGCGCGCCGCCGCGCCGGTGCCGGTAGACTTGCCGCTCGATGCTGCATCTGACCAACGGGGACTCGGCTGCCGAGGCGATCCGCTCGACCGGGGTCGGCGGCGACTTGCTGATCTGGCGCGACGTCCTCCACGAGGGGCCGGTGCCGGCCTCGGCCACCGACGCCGAGCTGCGCGAGATCCGCGCCGGCCACATCGCGCGCGCCGGCTGGGGAGAGCGGGACGAGGTACTCGCCGATTTCATCCGCCGCGACGAGCGCCTCGCCGCCGCGATGGCCGCCGGCGAGGAAGTCGTACTGTGGTTCGAAAACGACCTGTTCGATCAGCTGCAGCGGCTGCAGGTGCTCGAGCGGCTCTCGCGCGCCCGCAGTCGCCCCCGGGTCACCTCGGTGGAGACCGATGGCTACGTCGCCCTGCTCTCGGCCCAGGAGTTGATGGCGGCCTGGGCGCGGGCGCGCAGCTGCGGCGAGGGCGAGTTCGACGCCGCGCGGCGAGCCTGGCGGGCGTTCACCGCGGACGACCCGCGGGACCTCGAGGCGCTGGCGGCCGACGACGGGTCGCTGCCGATCCCCGGCCTGGCGGCAGCGCTGCGCCGCCATCTCGAGCAGTATCCCGGGCGCGCCGACGGCCTGTCGCGCTCCGAGCGCCAGGCGGTGGCAGCGCTCGCCGGCGGTCCCCTGCCGTTCGAAGAGCTGTTCGACCGGGCCCAGCGCGCCGAGGCGCACCGCTTTCTCGGCGACCTGGTCTTCCGCGGCTATCTCGAGGCCCTCGCCGAGCCCCCGTGGCCGCTCCTGGAGGCGGATGCCGACCGGGAGGTCTGGCGCCTGACGGATGCCGGCAGGCGGGTCCTCGAGGGGGGGCTCGACCGCGTGGCGGGCCGCCGCTTCGACCGCTGGCTGGGGGGGACGCGCCTGCTGGCGCCGCAACGGATCTGGCGCTGGGATCCGGATGCCGGCCGGCTGGTCGAGCCGAAGTTCAGTTCCGCGGCGGGGTGACGTTCTTCTCGGGCGGCGGCGCGGGTGCGGTCGCGGCGCCGCCGCCGACCTTCTCGCGCCAGAGTCCGAAGACGACCGTGCCGAGTCCGAGCAGGATCTCGTCGATCAGCGGCACGAAATCCGGAAAGACCAGGTCGAACAGGAAGAGGCCGAGGAAGATCGCGAACGCCTGCGGAAACTTCAGCCGCGAGGCGGCGCGCTCGACGAAACCGCTGGCACCGGGCATGGGGGGAGTCTAAGGGAAACCCCGGCGCCGGCTCAGTGGGGGAGCCCGGTGCCCGGGGCGGCCGGGGTGTCGGGCGACAGGGCGCGGGCCTCCGGGAACTCGAGCCGGCCCTCGCGCAGGCTGGCGCCGCGCAGGGCGAGCGCCAGCGCTTCGCCGAGCTCGTCGACCGGGTGGACGACGAGGCGGGAGCGGACGTCGGCCGGCAGGTCTTCGAGGTCGGCCTCGTTCTCGCGGGGCAGCAGGATGGAGCCGATCCCGGCGCGCACGGCGCCGAGAACCTTCTCCTTGACGCCGCCGATCGGCAGCACGCGGCCGGTGAGGGTGATCTCGCCGGTCATCGCCAGGTCGTGACGGACCGGACGGCCGGAGAGGACGGAGACGATGGCGGAGGCCAGGGTCACGCCCGCCGACGGGCCGTCCTTGGGGATCGCCCCGGCCGGCACGTGGATGTGCAGGTCGCGGGCGAACGCCTCGGGGTCGATGCCGAGCCGCGCCGCGTGGGCGCGCGCGTAGCTCCAGGCGGCGCGCGCCGACTCCTTCATCACGTCGCCGAGCTGGCCGGTGAGCACCAGCTCCCCCTTGCCGGGCATGGCCTGCGCTTCGACGAACAGGATGTCGCCGCCGACCGGGGTGTAGAACATCCCCGTCGCCACGCCGACCTGGTCGGCGCCGGCCGCCCGCTCGGGATGGACGCGCGGCCGGCCGAGCAGCTCGCGCACCTCGGCCGAACCGATCGCCACCGGCGTCGGTGCGGTTCCGGCGGCGATGCGGCGCGCCACCTTGCGCGCCAGCTTGCCGAGCTCGCGCTCGAGCTGGCGCACGCCCGCCTCGCGGGTGTAGCCGGAGATGACTTCGGCGACCGCCGCGTCGGTGAGATCGAGGTCGCTGGTGCTCAGGCCGTTCTCTTCCAGCTGGCGCGGCACCAGGTAGCGGCGCGCGATCTCCCGCTTCTCGGCCTCGGTGTAGCCCGAGAACTCGACCACCTCCATGCGGTCGAGCAGCGGCCCGGGGATGTTCTGCAGGAAGTTCGCGGTGGCGATGAAGAGCACCTCGGAGAGGTCGAACGGCACGCCGAGGTAGTGGTCGACGAAGCTGTCGTTCTGCGCCGGATCGAGCACCTCGAGCAGCGCCGAGGCCGGATCGCCCTGATACGAGATGCCCAGCTTGTCGACTTCGTCGAGCAGGAAGACCGGATTCTTCGTCCCCGCCTGCTTCATCCCGGCGAGGATGCGGCCGGGCATGGCGCCGACGTAGGTGCGCCGATGACCCCGAATGTCCGCCTCGTCGCGGGCGCCGCCGAGCGAAATGCGGACGTACTCGCGTCCCATCGAGCGCGCGATCGACCTGGCGACCGAAGTCTTGCCGACGCCCGGCGGCCCGGCGAACAGCAGGATCGGCCCCCTGGCCGACTTGCCCGCCTTCACCTCGCCGCCCCCATCGCCTCCGCTCCCGCCAGCCCCGCCAGCGCCGTCCGTTCCGACCTCGCCGCCGCCGTCCGCCCCGGCCTCGCGCGCGCCATCCGTTCCGCTCTCGCCACCACCATCCGCTCCGACCTCGCCACCGCCCCCGAACCCGGCACGCACCCCTTCGCTGGAAGCCTTTTCGTCTTTGTCTCTGTCTTCGTCTTGAACAGAAACGTCTCTGCTCTTGCGCAGCGCCCGTACCGCGAGGAACTCGAGCACCCGGTCCTTGACGTCGCCGAGGCCGTAGTGGTCCTCGTCGAGGATCCGCTCGGCGGTCACCAGGTCGAGCTTCTCCTCGCTGCGCGCGTTCCACGGCAGCTCGGCGACGTTCTCGAGGTAGGTGCGGATGACCTGCGACTCCATCGACTCGCGGCCGATGCGGCGCAGCCGGGCGAGCTCGCGATCGACCTCCTTGCGCGCCGCCGCGGGCAGGTCGAGCGCCGCGAGCCGCTCGTCGAGCTCGTCGAGCTCCTGGCCCTCGTCCCCCTCGCCCAGCTCCCCCTGGATCGCCTTCATCTGCTCGCGCAGGAAGGCCTCGCGCTGGCGGCCGCCGATCTCCTCGCGCACCTTGCTCTGGATCTCCTGCTGCGCGGCGAGCACCTCCAGCTGCCGCTGGACGATGATCAGCGAACGGCGCAGCCGCGCCTCGACCGACAGGGTCTCGAGCAGCTGCTGCCGATCGACCGTCGGCATTTCGGCGTAGGCCGAGATGAGGTCGGCGAGGCGCCCCGGGTCGGCGGCCGAGGTGATCACTTCGCGGGCGATCTCGTCGGGCAGGCCGGCCTTCTTGGCCAGCTCGAGCGCCCGCTCGCGGGTCTCGCGCACCAGGGCGACGAAGGCCGCGTCCTCGGGATTCTGCGGCGCCTGGTCGTCGGCCGGCACGGTGACCGCGACCAGATGCCCGTCGCGCTCGAGGATGCGCACCGCGATGCCGCGTCGCTCGCCGTGCAATACCAGTTGCATGCCGGAGAGCGACCGGGCCACCTGGCCGAGCCGCGCGATGGTGCCGACGGTATGCAACCCCTCCGGGGTCACGTCGTCGACGTTCTCGCGCTGGGTGATCGCCAGCACCAGGGGTTCGGGGTGCTGGAGGGCGGTCTCGATCGCCTTGAGCGTGCCGGCGCGGCCGGCGCCGATCGGCATCGGGACGCCGGGAAAGAGTACGGAGTCGCGCAGCGGCAGGACGGGGAGATGAAGCTGTTCGGTCATTGCGGGCCTCGACGGAGAGTCGGGTCCCCCGATCGCCGGGCTGCCTCCTCCGCTGTCCCGTTCAACCGGGGGAGCCGGGCGGAAATTCCGGAAACCTCAGTCCGACTTGCTCAGATCCCCCGCACCAGCAGGAGCACGCCCACCCCGGTGCCGATCACCACGACGGCCCAGCGGGCGCCGCGCGGGCCGATCCAGCGCCCGAAGCGGGCGCCGAACCAGCCGCCCGCCACCGCGCCGACCAGCAGCACCCCCGCGGCGGAGAAGTCGACCAGGCCGCCGAAGAGGAAGACCGCCGCGGCCACGCTGTTGATGCAGATGCCGAAGAAGTTCTTCAGGCCGTTCATCGCGTGGATGTCGGACAGCCCCAGGTGGCCGAGGACGACCAGCATCAGGATGCCGATTCCGGCGCCGAAATAGCCGCCGTAGACGGCCACCGCGAACTGCGCCAGCCAGGCATGCAGGAGCCGGCCGTCGCTGCCGGGCTCGGGAGCCGTGCGGTCGCCGCGCCGCGCCGAGCGCAGGCTCTGGAAGGCGAACAGGGCGGTGGCGAAGAGGACCAGCCAGGGGGCGAGGCGGGCGAACGTGCGTTCCGGGGTGACCAGCAGGAGGAGCGAGCCGAGACCGCCGCCGAGCAGGCTCGGCAGCAGCAGGGTGGTGAGCCAGCGGCGGTGGGTCGCCACTTCACGCCGGTAGCCGGCGAGGCTGGCGGCCGCGCCGGGCAGCAGGGCGACGGTCGAGGTCGCGTTGGCCACCCGGGCGCTCTCGCCGAGCAGCAACAGCGTCGGAAAGGTGAGGATGGTGCCGCCGCCGGCCAGGGCGTTCATCGCGCCCGCTCCGACCCCGGATGCGGCGAGCGCGAGGGCGTCGAGAAGGCGCACGCAGCGACGCTATCATCGGGGTCGTCGCCGCCATGCCGCTGCTCATCCACACCGCCGGACCCGACCGCGGAAAGCGGTTCTTCTTCGAGCGCACGGTGCTGCTCGGCCGCAGCCCGCTCGCCGACCTCGAGCTGCACGACGCCGCGGTGTCGCGCCGCCATGCGCAGATCTCGCTGCAGGGTGGCCGCTGCTTCCTCGCCGACCTGGGCAGCGGCAACGGCTCGTGGCTCAACGAGGCGCGGGTGACCGAGCCGGCGCCGCTCGCCGATGGCGATCTCGTGCGACTGGGTGGCGTCGTCCTCGAGTTCCGCCTCGGTGACGACCGCGCCCCGGAGCGCAAGAAGGGAGAGGCTCGCGCCGAGGCCTCCCGTTCGGGCAACCTGAAAGTGGCGATCGGCGACCTCGCCGCGACTCCCGGCTCGCGCTCGGTCGTCATGCCGCTCGAGAAGCTGCGCTCCCATGGCGGGACCCGCCTGGCCGAGGAGGTGGCGCGCCTGCAGCGCCGTCTCGATTTCTTCCGCGAGGCCGGCGGGATCCTCACCCGTACTCTCGACGAGGCGCAGCTGCTCGACCAGCTGCTGGCCCGGACGATGGATGTCCTGCCGCAGGCCGACCGAGCCTTCGTGGTCCGCTACGACGCCGGCACCGAAAGCTTCGAGCCGCTGGCGGCGCGCACCCGCGACGGATCGACGGTCGAGATCGCCGCCAGCCGCACCCTGCTCGAGGAGGTGGTGCGCAATCGCGAGGCGCTGATGTCGATCGACGCGGGTACCGAGGAGGGGCTCGGAGGAGCCCGCTCGATCCACTTGCTGAACCTGCGTGCCGTCGCCTGCGTGCCGCTGCTGCTCGAAGACCGCATCTGTGGCGTGCTGCAGGTCGACAATGCGCAGCTTCAGCGCGCCTTCGGGGAGGCCGATCTCGACCTGCTGGCCGGCATCGCCGGCCCCATCGCTCTCGCCCTCGAGCACGCGCGACTGCATCGCGAGCTGGTGGATCGCGAAGTGCTCGAGCACGATCTGGCGCTGGCCCGCCGCATCCAGCAGAGCTTCCTGCCGGCGCGTCCGCCCGAACTTCCGGGCTGGAGCCTCGCGGTCGAATACTCGCCGGCTCACGAAGTGGGAGGGGACCTCTACGACCTCTTTCCGCTCCCCGATGGCCGGCTCGGCCTGGCGATCGGCGACGTCTCCGGCAAGGGGGTCTCGGGCGCCCTGCTGATGGCCCGCCTGACCAGCGCCCTGCGCGCCGCGGCGGCGCATCGGCCCGAGCCGTCGGCGGTCGTCGCCGAACTCGACACGCTGGTCGCCGGCGAGGTGGACGAGGGGATGTTCGTCACCTTCGCCTTCGGCATCCTCGACCCGGCGAGCGGCCGGCTCGAGATGGCCAACGCCGGTCACCCGTCGCCCCTGCTGCGCCGCGCCGACGGCAGCGTCGGCGAACTGTCGCTGCCCGCCGGCACGGCGCTCGGGCTCGGTGCCGGCCGCGCCGCCGGAACGGTGACCGTCACCCTTGCCCGCGGCGAGCTCCTGCTGCTCTTCACCGACGGCCTCAACGAGGCCGCCGATCCCGCCGGCCGGCGCTTCGAGACCTCCGGCATCCTCGCCCCCCTGCGCGCCCTGCGCTCGGCCGACCCGCGCGCCGCCCTCGATGCCGTCCTCCACGCCGCCCGCACCTTCGTCTCCACCCGCGGCTTCGACGACGACCTCACCGTCCTCACCCTCGCCCGCCTCTGACCCCTGAATTCGGTCAAAGGCAATTTCCTCCGGGGAGCCCGGGGCCGGCCCCTCCGCATGAAAGACCGCCCTGCACTGTTTCCTGATACGCCGTCTCGATTCGGCCCGTTCCGCTCGTTGCTCAAGCAGGTCCCGGCGGTGACGGCGAGCTCTGCAGAAGGCGTTGCACCGACCGGGATCCACACCGGCGGGATTCCGCGATCTCGAGCCCACCACGAGCGACGACTACCGGCCGCACCCGGAGGAGTCTCCGGAAAACGGTGATCGGAAGGGGTCGAGAGGGTTGCGGGAGGTATCGGGAAGGTTGCCGGTCGAGACCTTGCGGATCCCCGACTCGATCGTCAGCGAGTCATCAACGCAGCATCTTGAAAGCGTGGCGCCAATCGTTGCGCAAGAACCCCGGGATACACAAGAGAATGCACAGCGGCTCGATCGCCCGGGCTGCCTCGACGCCGCCCAGGTCCTCGACCTCCCATCCGAACTGCTCGAGAATCGTCACGGCCTCGCGCTTGGCGCCGGGGTCGTCACCGCAGATGAACATCGTCGGCGGGCCGCCGGGGAGTTGCGGGTCGACCATCAGGGCGCTGCCCGCGCAGCTCCAGGCCTTGACGAAGCGGGCCTGCGGAGCGGTCTTCTGAAGGCGTTCCATGAGCGACTCCTCGTGCCCGGTAAAGAGGCGCAGCACGCCGTGCTCCGGAGATCCTTCGGCGATCGGATTCGTAGCGTCGAAAACCGTCTTGCCCGCCAGCCGCTCGGGGCCGGCGAGCGCCACCGCTTGTTCGGCCGCCAGTCCTCGGACCGCCAGCACGACGATCTCGGCCTGCTCGGCCGTTGCCGCGACCCCGGCGACACGGCCCCGCCCGCCGGTCGAGGCGACCCACTCGGCGAGCTTCTGCGGCTCGCGTGTGCCGATGGTGACCTCGTAACCGTGGTGCAGAAAGCCACTGGCGAGCGTTCGTCCGACGACGCCCGACCCGATGACGCCGACTCGCTTCATGCTTTCGCCCCCCTCTCCCGGCTCCCCGGGGCGGCTCGACGCGTGGAAAAACGGCTTCTCACCGCAAGTGTAAGGCAGAACAGGGAGAGCTGTTCAGTCCGCGGGAGGAGAGCCGGGATCGCGGGCATCTGACGATACTCCGGGTCAACTTCGTGCTCCCGGTGCGGCCGCCGCCGGCACGTTCTCGCCGGTGCACCTTGTTGCCCGAGGATTGCTGCCTGTTACGGAAAATCGGGATTGGTTGCCTGTCCGTGCAACCCGGGGGAGCGGGAGTGGCGGGCGGTCGCGGTATCGTGGCCGCGGTTTCGATCGCCATGACGAGGCAACGGGACGACGGCACCGACGAGCCGCCCGGGCGGCAGCCGGAGACGACACCGGCGACGCGGACGGAGAGTGGACCCTCCGACTGGCTGCCGGGGGACGGGCACGAACTGCGCCGCGGCGACAGTCTTGGCCGTTACCTGATCCTCGGTCGGCTCGGAGCGGGAGGCATGGGGGTGGTCTACACCGCCTTCGATCCCGAGCTCGATCGCAAGGTCGCCGTCAAGCTCCTGCACGGCGACCGCGCGCGGCGCGGCAGCGCCCGACTGCAGCGCGAGGCCCGGGCGCTGGCGCGACTCCAGCATCCCAACGTGATCGCGGTGCACGACGTCGGCACGATCGACGGGCGCGTCTTCGTCGCCATGGAGTACGTGGACGGCGAGACGCTGACCGCGCACCTCGACCGGGTTGCGCCCGATTGGCGCGTCACCCTGGCGCTCTTCGAGCAGGCCGGGCGGGGTCTCGCGGCGGCCCATGCGGCGGGACTGGTGCACCGCGACTTCAAGCCGGAGAATGTGCTGGTCGGGCGGGACGGCCGGGTGCGGGTGCTCGACTTCGGCCTCGCCCGGGCGACGAGCGAGGGGGGCGACGGCGAGGGCGACGGAATGTCCGGGCCGCTCACCGACTCGCGAGCCGACCTGCTGGCCACGCCACTGACCCGTGCCGGTACGGTCGTCGGCACGCCGGCCTACATGGCGCCGGAGCAGCTCGACGGCACTCCTGCCGACGCGCGCAGCGACCAGTTCGGCTTCGCGGTGGCCCTCTGGGAGGGCCTCTATCGTCGCCCACCGTTCGCCGGCGAGCGGCTCGCGGAGCGACTCGCCGCCCAGCACGCCGGGGCACTCGACCCGCCGCCCGAGGGGAGCCGTGTGCCGCGGCGACTGCGCGCCGTGCTCGAGCGGGCCCTGGCGCTCGACCCGGCGGCGCGGTAC
>JAIOJQ010000058.1 GCA_019911865.1 Thermoanaerobaculia bacterium | reverse complement strand
CCTCGGCCGCGCCGACCCAGCGCTGCTCGAGGATCTCGCCGGCGGCGCCCAGGCGGACGAAGCGCAACCGCGCCCGCCGGGAGGCGGGGCGCGTCGCCCGGAGGGCGGCCGCCGGGTGCGCTTGGGGGGCTAGGCCTGGCGCCATCGCCCCGGTTGAGGTCTAGAGCGGGTCATAGACCCGTCCCCTCTTCCGGGGTTGCGCCGCGAGGCCCAGCGGAGGTACACTCCGCCTGCACGCAGCTGGGTCGGGCCTCGCGGCGCAAACCCCGGCTGTTCTCGAAGCCCGGCTCGTGACCGGGCTTTTCCTTTTTCAGCCTGCCGGCGTCACGCGCGCGCGGTCAGGGTCCTACGTCAAAGCCTGACAGTCCTTCGGCGGCCCGCTCGTGACGGGCCGCAACGCGGCTCCCGCGTGACGCTGCGCGGTGTTGCACGACTCCGGGGAGTCGTGCGCGGCCGGCCGCCGGCCGCTTGTTGCGAACTGCACAAGGGATTGTACTCTTCCGCCCCCTGGATACCACCCGTAGCGGGTGCCGTAGCGCTTGCTTCGAGCCAGCGGACGACGAGCTCGCCGTGCCGGGAGAGCACCAGGTCGCAAAGCTCGCGCAGCAGCAGGCGCGCCCTGGGCGAGGGAGCGACGGGCAGCTCGAGCCGAACGCGCCCAAGTCGATCGACTCCGAAGCTCTCGATGGCGCGCTCGAGGACCGCCAGGTCCTCGGCGGCGCCCAGGGCCTCGCACGTTTCGACGAGTCTCCGGAATCTGGGCGACCACGGGTCCCCCTCGTCGGGCCTGTGCGGGCTGTGGGCGGCCGCGGCGCCGGATCCGCAGCTCCGCTGCGCGATCGCCGCGGAGCCGTCCAAGCGCGCGCGTGCGAGCGCGTCAGCCTGCATCAGGCTTTCGTGTCCTCGTCGTCGTCGAGCGGAGCTGACGCGCGGTGCTGGTGCTCGAGCTCCGCGTCGTGCTGCGTCGCCGCGAGGCCGCGCATGTACTCAAAGGCAAGCTCGCCGAAGAGCCGCGCGTGCTCGGGCGTGATGACCCACGCCGGGAGGACGCGCTCGAGGACCGCCTCGCGGAAGAGCGCGAGCGGATCGACTTTGAGGCGAAAGGTGTGCGGCCAGGGCCGGCGGTTGAGTTCGACGTAGTCGCGCGCAACCAGGCCGGCCAGGCCACCTCGGACGGCCGCTGCGAGGCTTTCCGCGTCGCGAACCGCTGACGGGTGGATGTGTTTCTCGATCCACGCGGCGAGATCTGGCGCGGAGACTGGCTCGGGGAAGTGGCTGAGGGCGAAGAGCAGCCGCCAGTGGTGCGGCGGCACAGGTCCGGTGGCCGGCTTTGGCGGCTTGCCGAGTCGATAGGCAGGTCGTCGGCGCTGCATGGCGGGTGGGGAGGCCCTTTCGGCGGACGGTGAGTCGGTTTGTCCGCGGAGACTACCGGATGATGTGCCGCCGGCCGCCGCATTCGCGGCGGCGTTGGGGGTCGCGGTGGTCGACCCCCTGCGCGAAACGTCGGCCGGAGAAGCGCTCTCGCGCGGCCTCCCGCGCTCGCCGGCGACGTCGTCGCCGGCTCCGAGGATCTCGAGGTCCTCGACCAGGTCCTCGGTCATCGGCCCTTGCGCACCGTGGTCTTGCGCGGCTTCGCCGCGCCGCGCGCGGTCGTCGTGCGCGGCGCGACGGAGCGCGCAGTACTCGACGCCTCGCCGGCGATCGCCGGCTTGCCGTCCTGGTCGTCGAACGTCGCCTTACAACCCTCCCGCCACCGCGAACAGCCCCAGAAGTAGCCGCTCTGATCCTTCCTGCGAATTCGCCGCAAGCGGCCCTCGCCGCAGCGCGGGCACTCGGGCCCCGCGAAGAGCGTCGCAGCGGGCGCCGCGGCCGCGCCGCTGGCGACGGCCGCGACCTGGTCGACCACCAGAAGCACCTGGCCGCCGAGGAAGTGGGCGGGGTCGCTCTCGCCGCGCTCGATCGCCGCGAGCTCGCGGCCCCAAAGGGCAGTCAACCGCGCGCTCTTGACTTCCTCGGGCAGGCTGTCGATCGCGCCGCGGCCGAGCGTCGTGCTCACGATCTGCTTGCCGTGGAGCTCGAGGAAGCCTTTGCGCTTGAGCTCTCCGATGATCGCGGCTCGCGTGGCCACGGTCCCGATGCCGTCGCCCTCGCGCAGGACGCGTTTGTCGTCGGGGTCGTCGACGTACTTGTGAATCTCCGCCATCGCCTTCTGGAGCGTGCCCTCGGTAAAGCGCGTCGGTGGCTTGGTCTTCTTCTGCGCGGCTTGAGCCTCGAGCGAGCGCACCGGATCGCCCACGGCGACCGGGGGCAGGGCCTGCGGGGGCTCCTCGTCGCCGGCAGGCTTCTCCTCATCGGCGGGTTCCTCACCGACAACGGCGCGCCAGCCCGGGACGGTGACGGTCCGCCCGGTGGCGCGCCAGGTCTCGCCGGCGAGCTCGAGCTCGACCGTCGCGGCCAAGAACTCGTGGTCCGGGTGAAACTGCGCGACGAACGAACGAGCCACCAGGTCGTAGAGGTCGCGCTCGATGCGCGACCAGGCGCCGGCGGCCGCGGCCTTGCGCGTCGGCACGATCGCGTGGTGCGCCGTCACCTTCGCGTCGTCGTAGGCGGCACTCTTGCGGTCCAGGTCGGCCTCGCCGACCGCGCCGGCGAGCGCGGGAAGCGTGGTGCCGATCGCGGCGAGAATGCGCGCCGCGTCGCCGTGCTGCGACTCGGGGAGATGCGAGGAGTCCGTGCGCGGGTAGGTCAAGTGCCCGGCGTCGTAGAGCGCCTGGAGGGCCGCGAGCGTGTCGCCGGCGCCGTGGCCGTGGACGGCGGAGGCCTTCGCGGTCAGCGTCGTCAGGTTGAACAGGGCCGGCGGCCCCGGGCGTTTCGGCTCGAGGCTGGCGAGGCTGATGCGCCCCGGCACCCCGGAGGCCGCGGCCGCGAGTCTCGCCGCGAGCTCGCGATCGACGAGGCGGCCGGCACCGTCGAGCCCGGGCATGCCTTCTCGCGCTTTCCAGCGTGCGCGAAATCGCCCCTGCGCGTGCTCGACTTCGACGGAGAGCAGGAAGTAGGGCTCCGCGCGGAACGCCTCGATCGCTCGATCACGCGCGACGACGAGCGCAAGCGTCGGCGTCTGGACGCGGCCGACGGAGAGGAGCACGTCGGCCCCGGCTCGGCGCGCGTGGAGCGTGAACGCCCGCGAGAGGTTCATGCCGATCAGCCAGTCCGCCCGCTGGCGCGCGCGGGCGGATTCGCGCAGCCCGGAAAACTCACCGTTCGGCCGAAGCCGCGCGATCGCCGCGCGGATCGAATCCGAGTCGTTCGCCGACAGCCACAGCCGCCGTACCGGCGCGTCGGCTCGGAAGTGCTCGAGGACCTCGTCGACGAGCAGCTGCCCCTCGGCGTCCGGATCGCCGGCGTGGATGATCTCGCCGGCCTGGGGGAGCAGCTGCTCGAGCACGGCGAGCTGGTCCTTCGCGCCATCGCGCGGGAGCAGCTGCCAGGCGTCGGGAAGAATCGGCAGCGACTCGAGCGACCAGCGCGCGAGCGCGGGGTCGTAGGCCTCGGGCGGCGCCGGCTCGAGGAGGTGCCCGTAGCACCAGGTCACCAGGTCATCGCCGGCACGAAGGAAGCCCGCCTCGCGCACCGGCCGCGAAGCGAGCTCGCCGGCGATCGCCGCGGCGACTTTCGGTTTCTCCGCGATCCAGAGTCGCATGCTAGGCGTCCTCCACGAGCAGCTGGTCGTCCTCGTCGTTGGCGACGTCGCCGGGCGACAGGGGTAGCATCGCGTCGTTCCGCAAGCTGCCTGCAGTTGGCAACACCGCTTCGCGTCGAGCCTTGCGGCGGCCGCGCGGCCGGGCACCGGCCGAAGAGGAAGGCGAGACGGGTAGCATGGTGTGGTTCTGTGGAAGACAGACCGGGGGCGGCGGCGAACCGACCTCCCCGCCGGGCGCCGCCGCCCCCCGGCCTTGACCGCCACACGCGGTCGTTTCGCTGCGGAGCCGGCCGCCGGCCGAGCGAAGGGACGCCAGCGGCCAGGCACCTCGAGCGTCTCCGGTCAAGGCGACGCCGAGACAGACGAGCGCAGCCGCCTGGTCGCGCGGCAGCTCGGCGCCGCAGGAGCAGCGGTGGACGCGCTCGGCAAGTTCCTTCTTCGCAACGGCGCCGCAGGCCGGGCAGGTCTGCGACGGCTTCGCGGTCTTCGTGTCCACCTCGACGAACGGGACGCCGGCCTCTTTCGCCTTGTACCGGAGCAGCGCGAGGAACCTCGCCGGCGCCGTGTCAAGAATCGCGCGATTCAGACCGGCCTTCTGCGCGACGTTGCTGCCGGGTTCCTCGACGGTGCCCGCCGCGGAGCGGGTGAGGTTCTTGGTCGCAAGCTTTTCCGTGGCGAGGAACGAAGCCCGCGCGACCAGGTCGGCTGAAACCTGGTGGAGAAAGTGGGCGCGCCGGTTGCGGATCTTCTCGTGGAGCCGGTGGACGGCGAGCTTCGCCTTCGCTCGCCGGCGAGAGCCCCTTTTCTTTCGCGCAAGGACTTGCTGCGCGGCCGCGAGCTTCTCGAGATCCCGCTCGAGGAGGCGGGGATTCTCGATTGTCGAGCCGTCCGAGAGTGTCGCAAAGTGCGCAACGCCCCAATCGAGCCCCAAGGCTTCGGTACCGCCCCGCCGCTCGGGGTGGCACTCGAGGACGATGCTGGCGTACCACTTCCCGGCGCGGCGAAGGATCGTGCAGGTCTTCATCCGGCCGAGGGTGCGCGCTCCGCCGCGCACGCGGATCGAGCCGACGTTGGCGAGCGCGAGCCGGCCGTGCTTGCCGTCTTGGCGCGGCGTCCAGCGCCAACCGGTCTGCGTGTAGGTCCAGCCGGGAAAGTCGCGCCAGGCGCGGAAGCGCGGGAATCCAACGGGTCCGCCGGTGCGGACCCGCCGAAAAAACGCTTGGTACGCGAGATCGACGCGCTTCAAGGTCTGCTGAATCGCCTGGGCGAGAGCGTCATCAGTTGTGCGCTCGCCGGCACGGCGAGCAGCGCGGTGGCGAGTGCGACAGCGGCGGCAATTCGCTTCATGGGGGACCTCCTCCGGTCGGAGCCGCGCCGGGGGAGGACAGCGGGGCAGGGTCAGGCAAAGTCGAAAGCGTGTTCATCAAGCGCGCTTGAAAGTGCGCGCCAAAGGTCTGCACGGCGACCAGCAACACGGGCGCGCAGTTGGGCCGAGGCTGCGCCGACGGGGCGGCGCAGCGCTCGACGGCCGCGCCCCAGAGCGGCGAGAACGTGCGGGCTTCCTCGCGCCAGGGCTCGAGCGCGAAGATCGCCGGCGCGGTGGCGGCCTCCTCGAGCGCCGCGAAGGCCTCCGCGGGCTCGAGTCGACCCGCTGCGGCCGGCGCGACCTTGGGAACGCGCCGGGCGGCGGGGAGGGGGCTGAGCAGCGCCTTCCAGCGCTCGACCGTCGCGACGTACGTGGCGTCGAGCACCTCGAGTACAGGTCGGCAGTTCGGCAACGCTGGCGAGCCGTCGAAGGCAGCGCGCTCGGCGTGGACGCAAAGGCTCGCGGCGCGTGCCCAGAGCGCGGAGGACCGGGCGGCCTCGGCCGACCAGGTGACGCCGGCGAGCTCGGCCGAGGCTTCGGCTGACGCGAGCGCCGCCAAGCGGGGGGTGTCCGCCGGCGCCGAGGGAATCGGCGGCGGCGGGGTCGCGCAGGCGGCGAGCGCGAGGAGCGCGAGCGGGACGGGGAGTTTCATTGCGAGGGAGACTTGCGCCGCTCGCCGGCGAAGAAGTGCTTGTAGTCGAAGTTGTCGTAGAAGTTGGCGGCGGCGCGGAGGACGGCGACGCAGCTCGGGTTGATGCCGGGGGCTCCGGTCTTCGCGCAGTGTTGGAAAGCGACGGGCCATAGCTGGCCACCGTCGTAGGCTTGCGCGTACCAGAATGCGATGTTTGAAAAGACCGGGTGAATGTCGTTCGAGTTGAGAGCGCGCAGCAGTTCGTCGTCGTCGGGCGCGCTCGGCAGGTTCTCGTCGGAGAAGAAGGAGCTAGCGAGGTAGTTGTATCGCTGTTGCCAAGTGGCTTCCTGGCTCCCGAGAACGCGCTGCGCGGCGCGGAGGACGGGGACACAGTTTGGGGCTTCGGGACCGTTCTTGCGGTAAAAGCCGACCGCGGCGCTCGAACAGACAGGCAGAGCGCGCGCCCAGAGGGTGGTCAGCTGAGCCCCTTCTGCCGTCCAAAAGTTGATGTCGCGCTGCGACGGCGTGGTGCTTCGCAGCGCGGCCAGCTCGGCGTCGATGTCGATACCCTTCGCAACGGTCTCGGGCGCGCTCCCCGCGCCGCCGCCGCAGGCGGCGAGTGCAAGGAGCGCGAGGAGTGCGGCCGCGCGCTTCACGGCCGGCCCCTCACCGCCCCGACCAGGTCCACTTCGGCGACGCCGCGCGCGTCGAGGTAGGGCCCGGGGAGGACGACGTCCTGCGTGAGGCTCACGCCGAAACGGAGACCGTTGCGCAAGATGATGGTGGGCTCGAGGTCGATGTTCTTCCGCAGGTACTCGGTTGCGACTCGCTCCCACTCGTCAGCGAGATTCGATGCCATGAGCTCCTGGACGTCGCGCTGCTCGAGGAGGAGCGTGCGGTCGCCGCGCGCGAGATCCGCGCCGGCGCCAATGACGGAGATCAGGAGCGCCGACCCGAAGACGCGGCCGAAGTGGTGGTTGACCTTGTCGGCCGCGCCGGCGGCGCCCAAGGCGTCAACGGCCGGCTGTCCGCCCAGGTCGAGGGTCCGGCCATCCGGGAAGATCAAGCGGTTCCAGGCCATCAGGAGGCGGTTCTGGCCGAAGGCTTGCGTGCTCGCGTACTCGCCGAGGAGGCGGGTCCCCTGGGGGATCAGGAGGTAGCGGCCGTAGAGGGAGTCGTAGACGTTGGCGCGCACGATCGCGCTCACCTGGCCCGGGAGATCGGAGTTGACGGCCGTCTCAAGCACGGCGGGCAGGACGGCGCCCTGTTGCAGCAAGTAGGGCGTCGTGGGCGCGTGGACCGCCGACAGCAGGACCGGGCGGCGCGCCGCCGGTCCACGAAGCCACCCCTGGCCGTGGCCGGCGAGCGCGGAGGCCGCTGGGGCGCCACCCGCGCCCCCAGGGACGACGATGGCTTCCGGGTCGGCCGCCGGGGCCTTCGGGTCCGTCTGGACCGCGTAGGCGGCTTCCATGGCCCTCCTGTGCTGACTGAGCGTATCGACGATCCGATCCCGGTAGGCGGCGAGGATCGGGTGGTCGATCGGCGTCGCCTCGACCTCGGCGAGCAGCTGCTCGGCCGAGCTCGCCGGCGCCGCGCCGCGAGCGCTCGAAGCGGAGCTGCCGCTCTTGGGCCGCAGCGGCGCCCGAAGGGCCTTCTCCTCGGGGGTCAGCTCGCGCCGCTGGGGCTCGCCGTAGTTGGCGTAGCGCGCTTGATAGGCCCGGTTCTGGGCCTCCATGGCGGCGAGCTCGTCGAGCGACGGCGAAGCCGTGGGGTTGCGATCGCCTCCGCCGACCGGAAAACCGTCCGGGTACTGTTGTTTCATCGCCTCGAGCCGGTTCTGCTGGGCCTGGTAGTCGTCGTCGGCGAGCGTCGGGAAGCGGCGCCGCAGCTCCTCCAAGATGTCCTGCTCGGACTGCGGCGAAGGCGCCGTCGTCGAGGGCGCCGCGGTCACTTCGATTCGGCTCGAGCGGCGAAGCCCCGTCCAGATGGTGCCGAGGAGCAGGAGGAGAATCGCGACGCCGACGAAGAGCGCGAGCGAGCTCGCGCGCGCGGCCTTCGGCGGCTCGGGCTGAAGATCGCCCTCGATCTTGCCGCCGGCGGGTCGGGAGCCGGCGAGGTCCTCGCCGGCGACGTCGGCGCGAGAACCGCGCCGGAAGCGGTCGAGAAAGCTCATCACCGGCCCCCGCGGAACGCCTTGTTGCGCACGACGACCGCCTCCGCCTTGCGCCCGACGCCGAGCGCAAGACGTGCCTCGCGGTACACGCCGTCCGCCTTGTAGATCGGCCGCCGGCTCCAGAGACGAGCAGCGTCGGCAGCTCCTGCGACACGATGGCCGCCGGGAAGCGAATGTAGGTGTGGTGCCCATCGTCGAAGACCTGGACGGGCGCCCACGGCAAGCCCCGGCCCTTCTCAACGAAGTAGTTGAAGTTCAGTCGCGAGAGGTCGAGCTGTCCGAACGAAGCGTCGCGCCGCTCGGAGGCCTCCGCGGCCGCCCGCGTGGCGAGCTCCTCGGCGCGCGCCGCGGAGCGGAGGAGCTCGTCGGGGTAGTAGTAGGCCAGGCGGTGCGTGGGCGCGACCCCGCGCTCGTCCTTCGCCGGCGAGGTCAAGAGCAGCTGATAGCTGCGCCGGTCGGTGTGCACGACCAGGTTGGTGGCGAGCGAGTAGTCGAGCGCCTTGACGAGCACGTGCGGCGTCGGCCGCACGGCGGGCCCGGAGCGGCTCTCCTCGACGGCCCAGCGCTCCGTGTCGCCGACCGCGAGCCCCGCGATGGTCTCTCCGGCCTCGAGCTCGACGTCGCAGACGGTGAGCGGCGGGCACGAGACGACCGCGGGCCGGAGCGAGTAGGGCACGCGCACGGCGCCGCCCTCGAGGAGGACCGGCGGCGGAGTGCCGTGCTTCTGGTACTCCAGGATTGCGCGCTCGAGCGCGATCGAAACGCCCGGGAATCGCCGCGCCGGCTCGACCGGCGAGGGCGCGCTCTCGCCGGCGATCGCCGCAGGAACGGAGGCCTCGGCGATCGTGGCGACGGGCTCGGGCGTCAGCTGGGGCCCGGGCTCGTCGGCCGAGGCGCCGGCGACGACGAGGCCGGAGAGGAGCAGGGCGAGGATCACGGTTCGCGCGAGCGGCGAGGCAGCGCGAGGGGACAGGATGGTCTTCATGGGACGTTCTCCTTTCGGGTCTAAGGCAGCTGCGGAGCTTGAGGTGCGGGCGCGTTGACACGCGACCAGTTGAGGTCCGCCACGTACAGCCCGAGAGGGTTGCGCAACAGCGCATCCTCGAGCTTCGGGGGGTGATGTTCGACGCGGACAGCGGCTTGCCAATACTCGTCGGTTAGCGCTCGGCCCGAGTCGTAAGACACTTCGCGCCACTCAATGCGCCAGGTGTCCGGCGAGAGCCGGAGAATCGAAAGCGGCGTAACGGAGATCTGCGCGCGGCGATCGAGGGCCGCGCCCTGGCGCGAGACGAGCCACTGGTCGAGGTACTGCCGAGCGTCGCCCTTGACGTAAGCGAGGGAGTCCACCAGGTACTGCTCCTGGGCGACCTTGTCGACCAGGACGGAGCGGGTCTTGGTGATCCAGCCGGCCAACAAGTACCGCTCGAGGACCTCGCTCGAGCGGCCGAGCTCGGCCGCCGGCCCGAACGCGACGGCGGTGCCGAGCTTGTCCACTTCGATGACGTAGGGAATCGTCTTCGCCTGGTTGCCGAGAATGAAGACATAGGCCGAGAGCACCGCGATCAGGAGCCCGGCGGCCGCCAGGGCGAGCTGGAGGTTCCGGATCCGTTTCGCCGGCGCGGCGAGACGGTCTTCCCACTCGCGACGCGCCCAAGCAAAGGTTTGGTCGTCGGAGCCGGCAACGGCGCGGAGGTGGTTGCGAGCGCTCATGCTCAAATCGACTCGTACACGCTGCCAAGGTTGAGCACGCGCCCCTGTGGGGCCACGCGATTGGCGTAGGCGCGGACGGCGGTGATCACGATGGCGCAGAGCCAGGCAGCGAAAGCGGCGCCGCCGAGCATTGGAAAGAACTCCGCGAGGATTCCCTCGGTACCGGGGTCGGTTGAGCGCATCAGCGCAAGGCCCTCGCTTAACCACTCGCGAATTTCAGTCACGAAGGCGGTCAGCACGGGATAGCAGAAGAAGATCGCCAGGGTTCGGTAGCCAAGGCTGATGAGGTAGGAGACGTAGCTCTCGGCGATGGGCGCGGTCCACTTGTGCGCGGCGGTGACGAGGAAAGCCGGCGCGAGGCCGAGCGCGACGAACCATTCGAGGAACAGGAAGTAGAAGACGAAGACGAGGAACGCAAACCCAGCCATCATGCCAAGAACGACGAGAATCGCTAGAAGGGTGATCGGAAGGAGAAGCAAGTTGCTCCAGAAACCTAGGCGTTTCATGGTCAGCCAGATTTCGTCCGCCATTTCGAGCGCCTCCCCGAAAATCGAAGCCGGCGTGAAACCAGCGGTTCCAGAGGCGCGCTCGCCCCACTCGCGGAAAACGTCGTAGATGTAGCGCGCGATCGAATCGCCTCCGCTTCCGACCTGGTGCGAGGTTTGGACGATCGCGGCCACAGCGCACATATAGAGGATCCAGCGGCCCAAACGCGGCAGCGCCGCGTCAGGCCCCTGGTTCGACGTCCAGACGTCGTAGCCGAGCCGGATGAGATCGAGGAGTGCAAGCGCGATCAGAATCACGCGCGCGTACTGAAACAAATTGATCGCGTAAGCGTTCGAGAAGAGCGCGATCCGGTCGAGGAGCAGCTCGGCGATTAGTGATGGGTTCGCGATGTTCACGGAACGCGCTCCAGGTGCCGCGCAGCGGCGACGGTGAGACAGTTGGGCTGCTCGTGAAAGGTCGCCTGGTCACAGGCGGCCTCGGCCGCGCGCCAGCCGACGGATCCGGTCTTGGCTTCGAGACGCCAGTAAGCGAGGCCGAACGTCCGCGAGGGCACCGCCGCAGCGAGGCTTTCGAGCGGTCCCGCCTCGGCCTGGCGCGCGGCGAGTTCGGCTCGGAACGCCGGTCCGTGGAGCAGGCCTCCGGCGATCACGGCCGGCAGGGAGGCGAGGAGTCCGCGGGCCCAGCGGTTCATCGGTAGCTCGGCCTGCCGGCAAATAAGCTGTCAATCAGTTGGTGAGAGTCCCGCTCAGCGCTGATGCGCATGGCGGCCTCGAGGACCAGCACGTTCGTCGCCTGCATTTGTGTGTTGAATTGCTGGTTTTGGTACTGGGTCTGAAGCGAGTTGTACATATTGTTTACTTCCAGCTCGGCCGCGTCGGAGTCGGTCATTCCCGAGAGCTGCGAAAGCCACTTGTTCAGAACCTGCATGGGCTGAAGGGGCCAGGAGCCCGTGACGTTGGTGTAGCCGACGCGCTCGACGGTTCGGAGGATCTGCTGCGCGCGAGCGAGGCGCAGCTGCGCGTAGTTCGTGGCGCGCCCCCAGCCGCCGACGTCCTTGTACCAGCCATCCTGCAGCCAGCCGCCGTAGGTGTCGGGGAAGACCGCCTGCCAGAGGTCGGCATAAGGCGCTAGGGAAGTGCCGTAGCCGAGCAAACCGGCGACGTCGAGCATGATGTACATGCGCTGGTTCCAGCCGGTGTCATCGTCGAACATCTGTTGCGCGGCGCCGATCCACTTGAGAATCTGCTGGGCGTACCAAAGCCACTGCTGAATCTCCTGGATGACGTCGACAACCGCCCACTGCGCCTCGGCGGGCGCAGGGGCCGCGATCGGAGCAACGAGGCCGATCAAGAGCGCGAGCAGCGCGGTCGAACCGGCGAAGCGACGAAGCCACGTGATCATGGGATGAGCCCTCCGGTGAGATCGGCGGTCGCGTTGGCGACGGTCGGGGCGTCGCTGGCGTGCCGCTGGGTGTAGTCCGCGCGAAGCGCGGTGTAGGCCTCAAGGTGCGCCTCGAGAAACGTCCGGGCGTGACCGGACGTCGGGTCCGCGAGGAAGGCGCGGACCGCGTCCGCCAGCCCGTCGGCATTCCCCATGACGGCAAGCGCCAGGAGCGTTCGGCGCGCGGCCGTCGAGGCCGCGAGGCGAGCGAGCTCGCGCGCAGCGGCCGACAGGCCGTCTTCGGCGAGCAGGCGATGCCAGGGGAGCGGCGCGGCGAGGTCGAGGGGCACGTGGGCGCCGAATCCGAGGGTCTCGACCGCCCAGCGCCCGGAGGCGTGCTCGACGAGGCGAAAGTCCGCGGCCCCGTGGGACCAGGTGTGCCGGGTGGCCGGCGCGGCCGGGGCGAAGCCCGGCCGAGTGTCGTCAAGCGGCTGAGTCATGCAAAAGCTCCTTCTTGCGCGGCGGCGGGGAACGCCGCGACGTTGGGAACGGGGACTCCGCGCAGCTCGAGCCAGCGCGCGGGCCAGGCGAGCCCGTGCGCGGCGCGCAGCTCGCGCACGGCGCGGAGGTCTTCGGCGCCGCCGGAGCCGACGAATGAGAGCGCGACGGGCCCGAGGTCGAGACGAAACATGCGCCGACCTTCGGGGGTGACCAGGTAGTAGTCCCTCTTGGGCTGCGCCTTGGCCAGGAGCTCCACCTGGTGAGGCGAGAGCCCGAGCAGCTCGTAGTGCTTGGCCGCGTGCGGCGCGGCCGCCTCGGGGTTCGGCAGGAACAGCTTGGTCGGACACGACTCGAGGATCGTCGAGCGGTAGGGACTGTCGAGCACGTCGGCGAGCGACTGCGTCGCGAAGACGACGGCGGCGTTCTTCTTGCGGAGCTCTTTCAGCCACTGAACGATCTGTGCCGCGAAGAGCTGGTTGAGCAGGTAGGTCCACGCCTCGTCGAGCAGGATCAGCGTGGGCCGCCCGTCGAGCGAAGCGTTGATCCGATGGAAGAGGTAGAGCAATGCGGGGGCGACGGCCCGTTGGCCGCGACTCGCCAAGGCGCTCATCTCGAACACTTGGAGGTCCGCGGTCGAGAGCTGGTCGCGCTCGCCGTCGAAGAGGTCCGCGAAGCCGCCGCCGCCGGCGCCGTCGCGGCCGGCGAGCGCGTAGTCGGCGAGGGCGGAAGCGAGCTCGCGCGAGTAGCTCCCGAGCTTCGCGGCGTAGTTGGTGAGCGTCGGGTGCGGATCGGTGGCCGCGACCAGGTCGAGCGCCTGGCGAATCGCCTGGCGGTGCTCGTGCGTGAGGTTGAGCCCGGAAAGCGAGACCAAGCCGTCGATC
>JAIOJQ010000005.1 GCA_019911865.1 Thermoanaerobaculia bacterium | reverse complement strand
GCCGCCGCCGGCCGACAGCCCGGCCGCCAGCGGCACCGAGAGCGCCCCGCAGGGCAGTCCCACCGGCGCCGCGTCCGGCCTCGCCCTCGGAGCCGCGGTCGCTGGCCTCGACAATCCCAACTTCACTTACGGCTACTACGTCGACCAGATGCTGGCCATGATCTCCCGGAACTGGGTGCGGCCGCCGGTCGGCTCGGGGGTCGAGGCGACGCTCCACTTCACCATCCTGCGCGACGGGCGCATTTCCGACCTGCGCGTCTCGCAGTCCTCCGGAATCAACGGATTCGATCTCGCCGCCCTGCGCGCCGTACAATCCGCCTCCCCGCTGCCGCCGCTGCCGAGCGCGTTCCGCGAATCGACGCTCGGCGTCAATCTGATCGTCCGCTGAAGGAGTTCCGACTCGATGAAGATCCCCGTCCCGGCACGGACCCTCGCCGCCCTCCCGCTGCTGGCGTTGCTGGCGGCAGGAGCCGTCGGCCAGACCGCCCCGCCGCCACCCGCCGGATCGCCCGACCTGCCGCCGCCGGTCGACGCCCAGGGGATCACCGTCGTCCTCGACAAGGGAAACGAGGTACCGATCATCGGCCTCGCCGTGCCGGCGCTGCCCGGCCTCTCCGCCCTGCCCGGCACGGCCGCCAACGCCGCCCGCGAGCTCGACCAGACGCTGCGCCGGGACCTCGAGCGGACCGGCGTGTTCCAGCTGATCGGACCCGACGAGCTGGCGGTGCTCACGCTGACCGGCGACCTCGAGCGCGATGCGGATCACTATCGATCGCTCGGCGCGGCGATGCTGCTGCAGCACGAGGTTCGCGTCGAGGCGGACCGGCTGGTGCTCGAAGGGCGCCTGATCGACCTGGCGAGCCGCCAGACCATCGTCGGCAAGCGCTATCGCGGCACCTTCGACCTGGCGCGTCGGATCGCCCATACCTTCGCCGACGAGATCGTCCTCTTCCTGACCTCGCGGCGCGGCATCGCCCTCACTTCGATCGCCTTCGTCTCCGACCGCGACGGCTCGAAGGAGGTCTACCTGATGGACTACGACGGCCACGACCAGCGACCGGTCACCGCCCACAAGTCGATTTCGATGAGCCCCGCCTGGGGAGGGCGGCCGGACCTGCTGGCCTACGTCTCGTTTTTCGGCGGGCAGGGGCCCGCGCTCTACCTCGCCGACGTCGCCAGCGGCCGCAAGACGCCCCTGGTGACCGACGGAACCCTCAACGCCTCGCCGGCGGTCTCCCCCGACGGCCGCCAGGTCGCCTTCGCGCGCGCCCTCGGAGCCAACATCGAGATCTTCCTCTGCGAGCGGGACGGCTCCGGAGTGCGACGGCTGACCAACTCCGGCGGTATCGACACCAATCCGGCCTGGAGCCCCTCCGGGCAGGAGATCGCCTTCACCTCGAGCCGCGCCGGCTCGCCGCAGATCTACGTCATGGATCGCGAAGGGACCAACGTCCGTCGGGTCACCTTCCAGGGCGATTACAACGACGGCGCATCCTGGAGCCCGGATGGCACCCGCCTGGCCTTCGCCACCCGCGCCGAGCGCAACCGGTTCGACATCGCGGTCCTCGACCTGGTCACCCTGTCGAGCGTCCGCCTGACCTCCGGGTCGGGCTCCAACGAATCGCCGAGCTTCTCGCCGGACGGCCGCCGGATCGCCTTCGCCTCGACGCGCACCGGCCGGCCGCAGATCTTCTCGATCGAGGCGCGGGCCGGTGGTGCCGCCGAGCAGCTGACCACCGCCGGTTCCAACTCCGCTCCCGACTGGTCGGGATACGCCCCCTGACTCCGCGCGCGTCGCGCCGCCGGAGTCGTCTGCTGGATTGAGGTAAGGAACGGAATTTGCTACGTTTAGTCCCGGATCGACAAATCGGCGCGCCGCGAGGCGCCTACTTCGAAGGGGAGAACCCATGAGACTCGGAAGGAGCCGCTGGATCGTCGCCCTGGCGCTGATCGCGCTGCTGCCCGGCTGCGCGAAGAAGAAGCCCCAGACCACTTCGGACCTGGGCGCCAACACGGTTACCACCCCTGCCGAGCCCGCCACCGACGTCGACCCGCGCGACCAGGCCGAGCCGATGGACGCGACGCCGGATCCGCTCGCCGGGGACATCGCGGCCATCAACGAGTATCTCGCCGCCAACGGCCTTCTCGGCGACGTCTACTTCGACTTCGACCGCTCCGACCTGCGCGAGGACTCGCGCGCCCGCCTGGCACGCAACGCCGAGTGGCTGCGCGCCCATCCCGAATTCGAAGTGACGCTCGAGGGCCACTGCGACGAGCGCGGCACCAACGACTACAACCTCGCTCTCGGCCAGCGTCGGGCCGCGGCGGCGCGGGAGTACCTGACGTCGCTCGGCGTCGCCGCCTCGCGCTTGCGCACGCTCTCCTACGGTGAGGAGCGTCCGCAGTGCTCCTCGAGCGACGAGTCCTGCTGGTCGCGCAACCGGCGCGCCCACTTCCTGGTCACCGGCCGCACCGGCGCGAACTGATCGCGGAGAGCGCAATCCGATGACTCGCCACCTCCTCCCCACCGCGCTGTTGCTGTCGCTCGCCCTGACCGGTTGCGTCTCCTCGACCGACATCGACGAGTTGCGCGCTCAGCTGGCCGAGATCCAGCGCCAGGTCCTGCAGATCCAGGCGCAGACCTCGAGCAAGGAGGAGGTGGCGGACCTGCAGCAGAACCTGCGGGCGCAGACCGACCAGCTGCTCAAGGCCGAGGCCGACATGCGCGCCGACCTCGGCTCGCTGTCGAACCAGATCTCCACCCTGCAGGGGCAGCTCGAGGACACCAACTACCGGCTCGGGCAGCTCTCGCAGCAGATCGCCTCGACAAGTCAGGACCTCAAGGCGGTGCGCAGCGCCGCGATGCCGCCCGCCGGTGATGCCCTGCCGGCGCCGATTTCGGCGACCGACCCGGAGTCGCTGTACCAGACTTCCTACAGCGACTACCTGCGCGGCAACTACGACCTCGCCCTGCTGGGATTCCGCCAGTACCTCGAGGCCTATCCCGATACCGATCTGGCGGACAACGCCTCCTACTGGATCGGCGAATGCTACTACCGCCAGCAGAAGTTCGCCGAGGCGATCGCCGAGTACGACCAGGTCTTCGCCCGCTGGCCGCGCAGCGACAAGACGGCGAGCGCCCTGCTCAAGAAGGGCTACGCTCTGATCGAGCTGGGCAGGCGGGACGAGGGGGTCGCGCGCCTGCAGGAGGTGGTCTCCAACTTCCCCAGCTCGGACGAGGCCAATCTGGCCCGCCAGCGCCTCCAGAGCCTCGGGGTTGCGGCCTCGCCCGGCCGCCGATAAACTACCGCCTTCCCGCGACTTGACGCGCCGGTGCGGCGCGCGGTCGAGCCCGTACACAGCGTCCCCCGGGGGACGGCAAGGAGCCTCACGATGGCGAACACCAAGTCGGCCAAGAAGCGCGCCGCGAAGTCGGCCCTGCAGCGCGAAAAGAACCGCGCCGCCCGCTCCACCATGCGAACCGCGGTCAAGAAGGTCCGCAAGGCCGTCGGCCGCGGCGACGCCCAGGCCGCCGAGGCGTCCCTCGCCGAAGCGATCTCGACCGTCGACCGGACCGCCCAGAAGGGAGTCGTCCACCGCAACACCGCGGCACGCACCAAGTCCCGCCTGTCGGCGGCGGTGCGCAAGCTCGCCAAGTGAGATCCTGACCGGCCGGCGGGCCGGAGCCTCTCGGAGCCGCGCCTCCCGACCGGGAAGCGCGGCTTCCGCCGTTTCAGGAGATCAGAAACCCTCCAGCAGATCGGTGACCATGGTCTCGGCGAACTTGCGCGCCGTCGCCTCGATCGCCGGGGTCTCGCGGTCGAAATAGCCGAGCTCCGACGCTTCCAGCCGGTAACTGTCGCGGAACTGGTAGCGGTCGTTCTCCCAGATCACGACCTCCGGCGAGAGCTGGCGGAAAGCCACCTGCACGGTGATCAGGATCTCGTACTCGGTCGCTCTGCCCTGATTGTCGTAGGTGACCGGGCGGACGTTGAAGGCCGACACCCCACCGGCGATCACCGCGTCGGCGGCCCCCTCGTCGCCGGTCAGGATCTCGAAGCGGCGGCGGGCGACCAGCTCGTCGGCCAGGGCGCGGGTCAGGATCTGTTCGACCTGGACCCGGCTGGTCCGGTTCTCGAGCGGATCCAGTCGCACGACCCGGATCCCCTCCGGGATGTTGGAGGCGGTGCCGACGAGGCGGTAGCCGCAGCCGGCGAAGAGCCCGGCGGTCAACAGCAGAATGGCCAGACGCGCGCGCATCAGACGCTCTCCCTTCGGGTAACGATGTTGACGAGTCGGCCGGGGACGAAGACGCACTTGGCGAGCGCCCGTCCCCCCATGTGTTCACGGACCTTCTCGCTGGCCAGGGCCGTGGCGCGGACGTGCGCCTCGCCGGCTCCGGAGTCGACTTCGATCCGGTCGCGCAGCTTGCCGTCGACCTGGACCACGAGGACGACCCTGTCGCGCCTGATCTTCGATTCGTCGGCGACCGGCCAGTCGGAGTCGAGCAGACTGTCGATGTGCCCGCGCTTCTCCCAGATCTCCTCGGTCATGTGCGGTGCGATCGGATGCAGCAGCTGCAAGAGCGTGTCGAGCGTCTCCGCCACCACGAGCTTCGAGGCGGTCTTCTCCTCGACCGCCCGCGACAGGGCGTTGAGCAGCTCCATCAGGCCGGCGACGGCAGTGTTGAACTTGAAGCGCTCGAAGTCGCGCGAAACGCGCTGGATGGCGACGTGCCGCGCCCGCTCGAGCTCGGCGTCGGCCGGCGCGGTCGGCGGAGCCTCGTCGGCGCGCTCGGCGACCCGCCAGAGGCGATGCAGGAACCGCTGGGCGCCGGCGACCGCCTCGTCGTTCCACTCGACCTCGTCCTCCGGCGGACCCAGGAACAGGGTGTAGACGCGCTCGGTATCGGCTCCCGACTCCTCGATGATCTCGTCGGGCGAAACCGTGTTGCCGCGCCGTTTCGACATCTTCTCCACCCGGCCGGTCTGTTCCGCGTAGCGCGTGATCATCCCCTGGTTGAACAGGTTGGAGAACGGCTCCTCGCACCCTGTCAGGTCGAGATCGTGGAGTACCCTGCAGACGAAGCGGGCATAGAGCAGGTGCAGGATCGCGTGCTCGATGCCGCCGATGTACTGGTCGACCGGCATCCAGCGATCCGCCAGGGCGCGATCGAACATGCGCTCGCCGTCGCGCGGCGAGAGGTAGCGCAAGTAGTACCAAGAGCTGTCGACGAAGGTGTCCATCGTGTCCGTCTCGCGGCGCGCCGGCCCGCCGCACTTCGGACAGCTGGCGCGCGAGAAATCCGGGTGGCGCGTCAGCGGATTTCCCTCGCGGCCCGAGAACTCGACATCGTAGGGCAGCTCGATCGGCAGCTGGTCGTCGGGAACCGGCACGATGCCGCAGCCCTCGCAGTAGACGACCGGGATCGGCGTGCCCCAGTAGCGCTGCCGCGAGATCAGCCAGTCGCGCAGCCGGTAGGTCACCTTGCGCCGCCCGGTTCCTTCCGCCTCGAGCCAGTCGATGAAGCGGGAGATCGTCGGCGCGCCGGGAGGCAGGCCGTCGAACGGCGAGCCGGTGCCGCCGATCACTCCCTCGTGGGCGATCGCCTCCGTCATCGTGGCCGGGTCGGCCGGGCCGTCCTCCGGATGGTAGACGAGGCGGACGCCGAGGCCGTTCGAACGTGCGAAGTCGAGGTCTCGCTGATCGTGGGCCGGAACGCCCATCACCGCGCCGGTGCCGTAGTCGGGCAGCACGTAATTGGCCATCCAGATCGGCAATCGCTCGCCGGTTGCCGGGTGCACCGCGAAGCGGCCGGTCGCCCTCCCCTCCTTCGGCGAGTCCTCGCCCTCGCGCTGGATGCGCGGCGTGTTGCGCACCGCCTCGATCCAGGCTTCCAGCGCCGCGCGCTCGGCATGACCTTCGATCAGGCCCGCGACCGCCGGGTGCTCCGGCGCCAGGACGAGAAAAGTCGCGCCGTGAAGCGTGTCCGGCCGGGTGGTGAACACCGTCAGCGACTCACCGCCCTCGATCCGGAAGTCGATCTCCGCCCCTTCCGAGCGGCCGATCCAGTTGCGCTGCATGGTCTTGACCTTCTCCGGCCAGCCGTCGAGCGTGTCGAGGCCGGCGAGAAGGCGGTCGGCGTAGCCGGTGATGCGCAGGAACCACTGCTCGAGATCGCGCTGCACGACGGCGGTCGAGCACCGCTCGCAGGCGCCGTCGATCACCTGCTCGTTGGCCAGCACGGTGCGGCAATCCGGGCACCAGTTGACCGGCGCCCGCTTCTTGTAGGCAATCCCCTTCTCCAGCAGGCGCAGGAAGAGCCACTGGTTCCAGCGGTAGTACTCGGGAAGGCAGGAGGTCACTTCCTTCGACCAGTCGTAGAGGATTCCCCAGCGCCGGAACTGCTTCTTCATCACGCGGATGTTCTCGAGCGTCCAGTCGCGCGGGTGGACTCCGCGCTGGATCGCCGCGTTCTCCGCCGGCAGGCCGAAGGCGTCCCAGCCCATCGGATTGAGCGCCCGGTGGCCGCGCATGCGCAGGTAACGGTAGAGCGCATCCCCGAGGATGTAGTTGCGTCCGTGGCCGACGTGCAGGCGATCTCCCGAGGGGTACGGGAACATCATCAGCATGTATCGCTTGTTCTTCGCGTTGCGCAGGTCGACCTCGGCGGTGCGCGACTTCTCCCAGCGATCCTGCCACTTCGCTTCGACCGTCCGATGGTCGTACGGATTCATCACCGGCTCTCCGACTCCTCCGGCGGGACGGTTCCCACCGGCACTTCGATCTCCGCGAGAATGCGGTCGCGGAAGGTCAGCCGCTTCCAGGCCGCGCGGCGGCCCGCGTGCTCGACGCGCAGCTCGTAGCGGCCGGGCTCGAGTCCGAGAAAGGTCGCGCTCCCGCCGGCCACGTCGAGCACCCGGCGGGATCCCTCGCCCTCCAGAATCGCCGTCGCGTCGACCTCCGGTCGCAACCGCACGACGAGTGCGGCGGCGCGGCGTCCCGCATCGTTGGCGCGCACGCGAAGCCCCTCCCTGCCGGTGCCGTTCCAGGTCCACAGGTCGATCTCGCGGCCGCGATCGTCGCGATCGACGAGGGAGCCGGTACCCGGCGCTCCCTCCAGGCGGTCGTCCGCCAGGCGGAGGTAGGTCGCGGGCACGAAATGGTGCGTGGCGACGGGATCGCTGAAGACCCAGCCGCGATCCGGATAACGCACCTCGACCCAGCGATGGAAACCCGGCGGCGGCCCCCAGCGGGTCCCCACGACGACGTAGCCCGGCACCTCGCGGGCCTCGATTCCGACGCTGGCGAGCAGTGCCACCGTGAGCCGCGCGATGCCGGTGCAATAGGCGCTGCGCCGCTCGAGGACACTCTCCGCCGACTGATCGACCTCGCGATCGAGGTCGTACTCGATGTTGTCGGAAACCCATGCCAGCACGCGCGAAACGGCGTCGTACTGTTCGCCGGCACCGGCGGTCAGGGCCGCGGCGAGCCTCCCCACCGGGTCGGATACGTCGGCACTCCGCGATGCGAACGGCGCCCGGCTGGCGAGCGGCGCCAGGTCGACGCGCACCGACACCGTTCCGTCCCCGTTGCGCCGCAGGCTGTAGCCGTGATTCTCGTAGTCGAGGACGACCGCACCGGGGGGCGGCAGCAGCGTCGCTTCGTCCCGTCCATCGACGACGCGCGCCAGGGCGCTCCAGCCGGTCGAAGTGACCAGGAGGCCGGCGACGAAGAGGGAGAGCGGGCCGGCTCTCATCCAAGATCGGGCGGGAAGACCCCGCGCTTGAGCATGCCGTCGAGCAGCCCGTTGACGAACTTGCCCGACTGGTCCGAGCCGAAACGCTTCGCCAGCTCGACGGCCTCGTCGACGACCACCAGCCGCGGCACGTCGAGCTCGCGGAGCAGCTCGAAAACGGCGAGCCGGAGGATGTTGCGGTCGACCGGGGGCATCCGCTCGAGGCGCCAGTTCTCGGCCTGGGCACGGATCAGTTCGTCGATCTCGGGCAGCCGGGATCGCGTCCCCTCGAAGAGCTGACGGGCATGGTCGAAGGCGGCCCGCGCTTCGTCGAGGCCGGCGGCGGGGCGGGTTCGGCCGCGGCCCGGATCGCTCTCGCCCGCTGCCGCCTCGGCCGCCTCGGCGGACGAGCGTTCGAGGAGAAAATCGCTGACGTCGAAGTTCCCGACGATCGTCGGCTCGGCGCTCGCGGCCAGGTCGGCCTGGTAGAGCATCTGGACCGCCATCTCCCGCGCCAATCGCCGCTTGCCCACGGAACCTCGCTCCCGTCGCGATCAAAGAACCCCGGAGAGACGGCCACCCGCCGCCCGCCGGTCCGACCTGGTCAGTCTCCGAGCCGCTCCAGGGCGCCGGCCATCTCGAGGACGGCGAGCGCCGCCTCGTCCCCCTTGTTGCCCAGAGCGCCGCCAGCTCGTGCCTCGGCCTGGGCCTGATCGTCGCAGGTGAGGACGCCGAACCCGACCGGCAGGGCGTGGCGCAGGGAGACCTCCATCGCCCCGCGGGCGCACTCCCCCGCCACGAATTCGAAGTGCGGCGTGCCGCCCCGGATCACCGCTCCCAGGGCCAGCAGGCCGTCGAATCGCCCGTGGCGCGCCAGAGACTCGAGGGCGACCGGAATCTCCCAGGCCCCCGGCACCCGCACCACCTTGACCGCGCCCGGCGCCACTCCGTGGCGCGCCAGGGCGGTCAGGGCGCCGTCCAGCAGCCGGTCGACGATCGCCTCGTTGAACCGCGACGCGACCACGCCGATCCGCCGGCCGGAGCCGTCGAGCGGGTGTTCGGTTGGGCGCAGAGTACTCATTTTCAAGGGACTTCCGGCGGCGGCACAGTGTAGCCGCGGCGGCGCCGGAGTGTCAACGAAAGCGCCGCGCCGGCGGCCGGATCAGAGGTCGCCGCCGAGCGGGCGGAGCCGGATCTCTTCGACCGCGGCGCCCTCGGCTTCGAGTCCCCACAGCAGCGCGGCGACGACGGCTTCCGGCGGAATCATCCGGCCGCGGTCCCACTCTCCCGGCAGAGCGTCCCAGAGCGGGCTGGCGGTGGCGCCCGGAGTCAGCGCCAGGATCCGCAGCCCGGAGCCGGCGAGCTCTTCGCGCAGCGTCTCGACGAGGCCGAGCAGGCCCCACTTGGAGGCGCTGTAAGCCGACCAGCCGGGGAAGGTGCGCCGCGCCGCGACCGAGAGAATCGGCACCAGCGAGCCGCGCCGCCGCGCCAGCATCGCCGGCAGGGCGGCGCGCAACAGGTTCGCGCAGCCGAGCAGGTTGGTCGCCACCACCTCGTCGAACGGCTGGCTCGACAGCTCCGCGAACGGCGCGATGCAGGCGACGCCCGCCGCCGGGACCACCAACTCGACCGGCCCGACCTCGGCCTCGATCCGGCGCACTGCAGCCTCCACGGCGGCGGCATCCCGGACATCGGCCACGACGGCGAGGCCGGCGCCTCCCGCTTCGGCGAGCACGGCCTGCAGCGGCGCGAGCCGTCGGCCGATCACCCCCAGGGCGTGCCCGCGTCCGGCCAGCGCCAGCGCGCAGGCCCGGCCGATTCCGGATCCGGCGCCGCTGACCAGGGCGACGCCCCGCGCCGGCGCGCTCACCGGCGCGCCCTGCCGGGCGACTCGAGGCAAGAACGAAGCGGAAGGAGGGAAAGATGGTCGGGACGGCGAGATTTGAACTCGCGACCCCCTGAACCCCATTCAGGTACGCTACCAGGCTGCGCCACGTCCCGACCGGAAAAGCTCAATGGCTGGAGTTCCCGGGCGACATCCCGGTCAGCGACCGGGCTTGCCGAGAAGCTCGAGAATCGACCGCGTCTCGGCGAGCGCCGCGGCGATTCCGTTGCGCAGGGTTTCTATCCGCTCGTCCGGCGGCGAGTCAAGCGCCGCGGCCACGGCCGGGTCGTCTCCGGCCGGCTGCGCGGCCGCCGGCGCTGACTCGGCGAACAGGGACGGCGCCGCGGCGGCATGTCCCGTCGGCTCCCCCTCGAGCTTCTTCTTGGCGCCGGCGATCGTGTAGCCCTCCTCGTAGAGGAGTTGCTGGATCCTCCGCAGGATGGCGACGTCCTCGGCCGAGAAAGTGCGCGCCGCGCCGTTCCCCTTTCCCTGCAGCATCGGGAACTCCGTCTCCCAGTAGCGCAGGACGTAGGGTGGCAGGTCGAGCTGTTTGCAGACTTCCGCGGCTTTGAGCGTTCGCTTCATCGGCATCCGACCGGGTGCGCCGATCCTAGACCCGGAAGCGGCTCAAGTCGAGCGCTGGCGGACCACCAGCCGAACCGGCACGCCCGCCAGGTCGAACGTTTCGCGCAGCCGGTTCTCGAGATAGCGGCGATAGGAGTGCGAGATCGGCAGCGACCGGTTGGCGAACAGCATGAACGTCGGCGGACCGCTCGCCACCTGGGTCGCGTAGTAGAGCTTCCACGGGCGGTGATCGAGCCGCGGCGGCTGGTGCTGCTGGATCCACTGCTCGAAAAGGCGATTCAGCTCGCCGGTGGAAACCTGCAGCCGGAATCCGGCATGCGCCCGGTCGATGCGCTCGAAGAGATTCTCCACCGCCCGGCCGGTGAGCGCCGAGATGTTGACGTGCGGCGGATCGGCCAGGGCGTCGGCCAGGCGCGGCCACGACCGCTCCAGACGCTCGCGCCCCTCGTCGTCGAGCAGGTCCCACTTGTTGACCGCCACGACCGCGGCGCGTCCGGCCTGCCAGATCGCGCCAGCCACGGCAAGATCCCCCGTCGTGACTCCCTGCTGCGCCTCGATGACCAGCACCGCGACCTCGGCGCGCTCGATCTGGCGCCGCGCCATCATCACCGCCAGCTCCTCCGGCGCGTCCGCGACCTTGGCCCGTCGCCGCATGCCGGCGGTGTCGATCAGCAGGTACGAATGGCCGTCCCGCACGAGAGGCGTGTCGATCGGATCCCGCGTCGTGCCGGCGACCGGTGAGACGAGGGTGCGCGATTCGCCGACCAGCCGGTTGAGCAGCGACGACTTGCCGACGTTGGGACGCCCGACGATCGCCACCGGGACCGAGCCATCCGCCACCTCGGTGGCCGCCTCGACGATCGGCAGCGACGCGGCGATGCGGTCCTTCAACTCGACGACGCCGAGCCCGTGCTCGGCCGATACCGGGATCGGCTCGCCGAGCCCCAGGGACCAGAACTCCCCCACTCCGTCGGCGGCCTGGCGCACGTCCGACTTGTTGACCACCAGCAGGATCGGCCGCCGCTGCTTGCGCAGCTCGTCGAGCACCCGCTGGTCGGCGGAGGTGATCCCTTCGCGGCCGTCCACCACGAAGAGCAGCAGGTCGCTCTCGGCGACCGCGGCGAGAACCTGGTCGTTGATGCCCAGCGGATCCTCGCCGGGAACGAGTCCGCCCGTGTCGACCCACTGCACGGGGCGGCCCTCGGCGAGGTCGGCCAGGGAGACCAGGCGATCGCGGGTGACGCCCGGCTGGTTGTGGACGATCGCCTGACGCCGCCCGACGAGGCGATTGAACAGCGTCGATTTGCCGACGTTGGGCCGGCCGACGATGGCCACCGAGGCGGTGAGCGCCGTCACGGCGCTTCCGAGGAGGCCTTCAGCAGCCGCTGCAGGATGATCCAGCGGCCCGACTCCTGAATCAGGCTGTAGACGATCTGATTCTCCTGCCGCGGCGACTCGGAGACCGTCAGTTCGCTGCCCGCGGCGACCACGCGCAGCTCCCAGACCTCCATGGCGACGGCCGTCGCGGAGGCGTTGCCGAAGTCGACTCCCGTCACCGTCTGCGCCAGCAGCCGCGGCCGCAGGGCCCGGCCCTCCACCGCCAGCTCCTCGATGCGGGCAAGCACCCTTTCCTGCTCGCGCACGGTAGCCACCGCCGCGATGGGGGACGGGTCTCCCGACTCGTAGGCGGCGGTCAGGGCGGTGGCGTACTGCGCCAGCAGGGTCTCGATGGCGCGACGATCGGCTTCGCGCGCTGCGTCGCGACCGCACGCCAGTGCGGCCAGCAGGGACAGGGAAAGGAGGGCGCGCAGGGGTCTCGTCACGCCACGAGTCTAGCCGAGTGCGGCGCGCCGCCGACGCTTCCGTTGTTGACAGAGGGCCGCACCGCCGCATACGATTGCTGGCCGCGCGAAAGTGGCGGAATTGGTAGACGCGCAAGCCTCAGGAGCTTGTGGTCGCAAGGCCGTGGGGGTTCGAGTCCCCCCTTTCGCACCATCCCATCTCCCTCCCGAAAGCGATCGCCCGCGGGCGATCGGGTCGCCTCGCGAGGCGACCGGTCAACCGGCCGCCAGAACGACGATCGCCTCGCCGACGTCGGCGTCGCCGACGCGCACGATCCCCCGCACCCGCACCAGGCCGCCGAAGCGGTTCAGGACCTCGACGTGTATGTCGCAATCGTCGCCCGGAGAGGGCGGCCGCGCGACGATCGCCCGCTCGATGGCCGCCAGCACCAGGCGCGGGGGTTCCGGCGCAGCGGGAGCCAGCACGAGAGCGGCGCTCTGGGCGACGGCTTCGGCGAGCAGGGTGACGGGAAGGCAGGGCATCGCGCCGCGCAGCCACCAGGAGTCGGCGCTGACACGCACCACTCCCCTGCCGTCGACCGCGCGGTCGACGAACCGGAAGGGGAAGGTGTGCGGGAGCCTCAAGCCGGGGTGTCGACGATTCCGGGGTTGCGCGTCAGCACGAACTCGGTCAGCTTCTCGACCGAGCCGAGGGCCTCGGTGCCGACCTCTTCGTTCTCGATCTTGACTCCGAACTCCTGCTCGACGCCGAGCACCAGCTCGAGCGCATCGATCGAATCCAGACCGAGGCCGTCGGGTCCGAACAACGACTCCTGGTCGCCGATCGTCTCCGGCAGCCGGTCGAGCTTCAGGCGTTCCACCAGGATCTTCTTGATTCGGACCTTGACCTCGTCACGCACGGATGCACTCATGGGCGCAAAATGCTAGCACTGCCAGGAGGGCGACGCCTCAGCGCATCACCAGGCCGCCGTCGACGGCGATCGTCTGCCCGGTGATGTAACAGGCGTCTTCCGACGCCAGGAAGGCGATCAGAGCCGCCACCTCCTCGGGCCGGCCGACCCGCGCCAGGGGCACCCCCTTGAGGTAGCTCTCGAGCTTCGCGGCCGGCAGTCCGGCGAGCAGATCGGTGTCGATGAAGCCGGGCGCCACCGCGTTGACCGTGACGCCGAACCCGGCCGCCTCGCGCGCCAGAGCCCGCGAGAAGGCGATCAGCCCCCCCTTGGCGGCGCTGTAATGTGTCTGCCCGATCTGGCCGACGAGGCCACTGGCGCTGGCGACCGCGATGATCCTCCCCCAGCGGGCGGCGTACATCCCCTTGATCAGCGATCGGGTCAGCCGGAAGGCCGAGTTGAGGTTGACGTCGAGGATGCTGGCCCAGTCCTCTTCGCGCAGGAACGGCAGCAGTCCGTCGCGGATCGCCCCCGCGTTGAGGACGAGCACCTGGACCGGCCCGAGGTCGGCTGCCACCCGGTCGAGCATCGCCGTGGTGGCCGCCCGATCCGTCAGGTCGACGCCGTAGGCCCGCCCGTCGATCTCGACGGCGAGCGCCTCGGCCGCCCCCGCGTGGCGCAGGTAGGTCACCGCCACCCGGCAGCCGTCGCGCGCCAGCATCCGGGCGGTGGCCGCGCCGATGCCCCCGCTGGCGCCGGTCACCAGCGCCACCCGGCCGGTCTTGGCCGCCACGCTCACCCTCCCGCCTCGGCACGGACCAGGCGCTCGCGCGGCAGAGCGGCCGGCCGGACCTTGCCGCGCTCCGCTTCGACTGCCGGCGCCATCGCCGCCGCGACCTCGGCGAGGGTGCGGCTCTGGACCCCCTGCAGCCGCCGGACGAACCGCTCGCGGAAGCCGCGCCGGCCGGCTTCGTGGAAGAATCGGGCGAAGCCCGTGTAGAGCCCCGGCAGGGGCCGGTCGATCAGTTCCCAGGGGTGGACGACCAGCACCGCCGGGCGTGCGGCGGCCATCGCCCGCCGTACGACTGCATCGGGAGCCAGCCGCCCGCACC
>JAIOJQ010000057.1 GCA_019911865.1 Thermoanaerobaculia bacterium | reverse complement strand
GGCGTTCCACCGACGGGTCGGAACCCGCGAATTGTAACGGCCCCGCCGCGGACCTGTCAACGTGTGGAATCGATCTGTTTTACGGCGCACTTGCGCCACCGGCGGGGTGGGGGGCGACGAGGCGCCGGTCGAGGCTGCGGTACTGGATCGCCTCGGCGAGGTGCGCCGGCGCGATCGACTCGGCGTCGGCGAGGTCGGCGATCGTGCGCGCCACCCGGGTGATCCGCGCCAGGGCGCGCGCCGACAGGCCGAGCCGCTCGAAGGCCGCCTCGAGCAGGCGGCGGCCGGTGTCGTCGATCGGCGCGTGGCGGCGCACCTTGCCGAGGCGATCCAGTACCGCAGCCTCGACCGGCGCCTCGTCGCCCCCCACCCCGCCGGCGGCGCAAGTGCGCCGTAAAACAGATCGGTTCCACACGTTGACAGGTCCGCGGCGGGGCCGTTACAATTCGCGGGTTCCGACCCGTCGGTGGAACGCCTGGCGAGAATCCGGCAGCAACCCGAAACGACCGAGACCGCTCGACGACCCGCCACCGAATGCCCCCGACCCGCAGGACGCTCGTCCTGATCCGCCGCGGTGACCAGGAGGTCACGCGCATCCGCGTCTCCCGGCGGCGGCTGGTGACTCTCGGAACCGGGCTCGTGGTGGCGCTCGCCAGCGTCTCTCTGGCCGGCTGGTTCGCCGCCGAGAGTCGCAGCGGCCGCGCCGAGATCGAGCGCCTGCGCAACGAGAACGAGACCCTTCGCTTCGCCTCTTCGGGATTCGAGACCCGGCTGCTCGAGCTGCAGGGCCGCATCGCCGAGACCGAGGACCGCACCCGCAAGCTGACCATCGTCGCCGGCCTCGCCGATCCCGGATCGAGCGGCGAGTCGGGCGTCGGCGGCACGCTGCACGGCGCCGCGGCGACGGCGGCCATCGCCGCCCTCGAGACGCGCAGCGAGCGGCTGGCCGAAACGCTCGACGAGGTGGAGAGTCGGCTCGACGAGAACCTCAAGCGCCTCTCCGCCACCCCGTCGATCTGGCCGGTGGCGGGCATCCTCACCAGCGGCTTCGGCAACCGCCGCGACCCGCTCACCGGCCAGCGCGCGCTGCACTCCGGCATCGACATCTCGGCCCCGCCGGGGCGTCCGGTCGCCGCGGCGGCCTCGGGCGTGGTGGTCAAGACCGAGCAGTACGGCGGCCTCGGGCGCGCCGTTTTCGTCTCCCACGGCTTCGGGCGCACCACCGTCTACGGCCACCTGTCGCGCCTGCTGGTCACCCCCGGCCAGAAGGTGGAGCGCGGCACGCCGATCGGTCTGGTCGGCAATACCGGTCGCTCGACCGGCTACCACCTGCACTACGAAGTGCGGATCGACGGCAAGTCGGTCAACCCGCTGCCGTTCCTGCTCTCCGGTCCGCGCTCCGGCTCCTGACAGGTCCGTTCGCGGACCCTCCGTTTGCTAGACTGCGCGAGCCCCGCGGCGGACGCCGTCGCGGGCTCCCGTTCACATCCACTTCAGGGCCCGCATGCTCAATCAGCTTCTGACCAAGGTCTTCGGCACCCAGCACGCCCGCGACGTCAAGCGCCTGCAGCCGCGGGTTACCGCGATCAACGCCCTCGAGCCGGAGATCCGGGCCCTCTCGGACGACCAGCTGCGGGAGCGCACCGCCGAGTTCCGCGCCCAGCTCGCCGCCGGCAAGACGCTCGACGACATCCTCGAGCCGGCCTTCGCCGTCTGCCGCGAGGGCGCCCGCCGCTCGCTCGGCATGCGCCACTACGACGTCCAGCTGATCGGCGGCATGGTGCTCCACCAGGGCAAGATCGCCGAGATGCGGACCGGCGAAGGCAAGACCCTCGTCGCCACCCTGCCGGTCTACCTCAACGCCCTCGCCGGCAAGGGCGTCCACGTCGTCACCGTCAACGACTACCTGGCGCGCCGCGACGCCGACTGGATGGGGCGCGTCTACCGCTTCCTCGGCCTGTCGGTGGGCGTCGTGCAGCACGGCATCTCCGACGCCGAGCGGCGCGAGGCCTACGCCTCCGACGTCACCTACGCGACCAACAACGAGCTCGGCTTCGACTACCTGCGCGACAACATGAAGTTCGACCTCGCGGCGATGGTCCAGCGGGGGCACTTCTACGCCATCGTCGACGAGGTCGACTCGATCCTCGTCGACGAGGCCCGCACGCCGCTCATCATCTCGGGCCCGTCCGAGGAGTCGATCGACAAGTACTACGTCCTCGACAAGATCATCCCGAAGCTCGTGCGCGGCGAGGAGATCGAGGAGAAGGACGGCTCGAAGCACACCACCGGCGACTTCCTGGTCGACGAGAAGGCGCAGTCGGTGACCCTGACCGAGGAAGGCGTCGGCACGGTCGAGAAGCTGCTCGGCATCCAGAATCTCTACGACCTCGAGAACATGGACCTGCTGCACGGCGTCCACCAGGGGCTGCGCGCGCACCACCTCTACCACCGCGACGTCGAGTACCTGATCAAGGACGGCCAGGTCGTCATCGTCGACGAGTTCACCGGCCGCATGATGCCGGGACGCCGCTGGTCCGACGGCCTTCACCAGGCGGTCGAGGCCAAGGAAGGGGTGAAGATCGAGCGCGAGAACCAGACCCTCGCCACGATCACCTTCCAGAACTTCTTCCGCATGTACGACAAGCTCGGCGGCATGACCGGCACGGCGGCCACCGAGGCGGCGGAGTTCGATCACATCTACAAGCTGGAGGTGGTGGTCGTCCCCACCAACCAGCCGATGATCCGCATCGACAACCCGGACGTCGTCTACCGGACGGCGCGCGAGAAGTGGGACGCCGTCGTCGCCGAGATCGAGGACTGCCGCGAGCGCGGCCAGCCGACCCTCGTCGGCACCCTGTCGATCGAGCGCAGCGAGATGCTCTCCGACCTGCTCAAGCGGCGCGGCGTGCCGCACGTGGTGCTCAACGCCAAGTATCACGAGCGCGAGGCGTCGATCGTCGCCCAGGCGGGCCGCAAGGGGTCGGTCACCATCGCCACCAACATGGCCGGCCGCGGCACCGACATCCTGCTCGGCGGCAACCCGGAGGGCCTGGCCCGCGCCGAGGCCGACCCGGAGCAGGAGCGCGAGGCCTGGGAGAAGGCGTTCGCCCACTACACCGAGCTCTGCGCGCGCGAGCGCGAGGAGGTCCTGGCGGCCGGCGGCCTGCACATCATCGGCACCGAGCGCCACGAGTCGCGCCGGGTGGACAACCAGTTGCGGGGCCGTGCCGGGCGCCAGGGCGATGATGGTTCAAGCCGTTTCTACCTGTCGCTGGAAGATCCTCTGCTGCGCATCTTCGCCTCCGACCGCGTCGCAGCCATCATGGACCGCCTGAAGATGCCGGAGGGCGAGGCGATCGAGCACCCCTGGGTGACCCGCGCCATTGAGAATGCCCAGCGCAAGGTGGAGGCGCGCAACTTCGACATCCGCAAGCAGCTGCTGGAGTACGACGACGTTGCCAACGACCAGCGCAAGGTGATCTACGCCCAGCGCAACGAGTTGCTGGAGGCCGACGATATTTCCGAA